>JAQWFD010000033.1 GCA_028704555.1 Desulfobacterales bacterium | reverse complement strand
GTCGGGCGGCATGACTTCTCGTCGTTCTCCCGCGCCGGCGACCGGAACCCCGAGCGGAGTATCCTTGCAGCACGGGTCTTTGAGGACGGACCGTTCGCTGTCTTTGAGGTGACGGGGGAGAGTTTTCACTGGAACATGGTCTTCAGGCTTCAAAAAAAATATGCGGGCGCAATCGCCACAGTGGCAATCTGTACCGTATTCCTTTCTGCCCTGCTCGTATTTTCCGACTTCTTCCTGAATCGGGCGTCATTGACAAACAGAATCAAGGCCATTGCATCAACACGGCTTAAGACCGCCATAGAATTTGACAGACTGGAACTTTCTCTTTTTTTTACCCCGCACATTATCCTGAAAAACGTCGGGTTCAACACCGCAGACAAAGCCTCCGGGACTGTCCGTTCGCTAAAAGTGTATCCATCCCTGTTTCATCTTCTGAGAGGCAATATTCATCTGGCCAGAATTATTCTCGACTCGCCGGACATTTTACTCACCCTGCCCCGAAAAATGTCCCGGGAGCAACGCCCGCCGAACCATCCGACACCGACGGACAGCCTGGACAAAGCAACTACGCTGATAAGTCAAATTTTATCCCTGTTTCCGGATTCGGTATTTCACATGACAAACGGCCGGCTCGCCCTGATCGATCAGTCTGAAACCGTATTCCGGTTTGATGATATTCAGGCATCGGGAGATAAAGCAGGCGCCATCCGGCTCAGCTGCCGATCGAACCTGTTTGAAACGCTCAACGTTGAAGCAAGGAGGGTAAACCCCCGGCTGTTCAAAAACAGAGGGCGTATAGAGCTGAAGGACTTCCGTCCCCATCTGCTCACGCAATACTTTCAACCCGATGCGCCGCTCGGCATGGCTGACTCATCGCTTGATCTGGACATCCATTTTTTAACCGATGGCATCAAGGTTTTCAAAATTCAGACAAAGGGGGTGATTTCCAGCCTGACCCTGCTTAAAAAACAGAAAATTTTTTCTATAAACGGCGGGCGGGTGAGTGTTGACTGGTTCCGGAACCCGAAGCAGACACGTGTGCAGCTCAACAGCCTGGAGCTGAAGAACCCGAAGGCGACTCTGACGGGAAGCTTTGTCATGGATCATCAGTTAACAGAGACCCCCCCGGTGATGCTGGAGGTATCCGGAACAGAGGCTGATCTGACATCCATCCGGGATCTGACCCTCTTTATCTGGAGGGATCACCCGGTGGTTCAGAAAGTGTGCCGTATCGTCAATCAGGGAACGGCCCCATCTGTTTCGGTCACCTCATCCGGCAGGAGCATTTCAGAGTTGGGGGATCTTGACAATCTTGTCATCAAGGCGTCCGTGGATGAAGCCCGCGTCCGTCTTCCGCGAATCGGCTGGAATCTGCAGGAGGTGAAAGGAGAGGTCCTGATTTCCGGGGGCATTCTTGAAGGCAACGATCTTGAAGGCGCCTTTCAGGACTGCCGCACCCGCAACAGCGTTCTTCGCCTGGGACTGGCGGAAGAAGATTCGCAGTTTCACCTCGAACTCAACCTCGATGCGGATTTAGCCAACGTTCCTTCCCTGCTGAACGATGTCGTTCACAACGAGCCGGTCATACGCACCATCAACCGCATTCATGACCTCAAAGGAAGGGCGTCGGCCAAAGTCGTGCTGGGAGAAAGCCTGGATGATATTCAGACCATGATTGACGTAACGGACATGAATCTGTCCGCTGCCCCGGATTTTATCCCCTTTCCTGTCAAAATTGAAACCGGCCGGGCCAGATACCAGGGCTCTGCCGTCACGTTCAGTCACTTACGCGCAACGGTTGATAAATCCTATGCAAGCGATCTCTCCGGGCAGATCGACTGGCAAAACCAACCTTTTCTTGATATCCAGTCCGGAGAAACCCGGATCTCCCTGACGGAAGTATATCCATGGATTCAATTGTTTGGCCCGTTGAAACGCATGAACCTGCCGGTCAAAAAGTTGAGCGGATCTGTAAAACTTTCAACCGCGAATTTAAAAGGGCCGCTTCAACACGCCGATCAGTGGCAGTTTAATGCGGCAGGGAATATTGATCAACTGGTCATGACATCCGATATATTTGACTTGCCGATAACCTTTACCGGGGGGACACTTCGGTCTGATCAGAACAGCGTATCCTTTTACGATTCACGCATTGGCATTCTGGACGCCTCACTGACGGCATCAGGATCCTTGTCCGGTTACCTGACGACCGACATCCAGAGCGCAACGCTGACCGCCACGGGCGATATCGGTAAAAAATCGGCTCAATGGCTTTCCGACATGACGCACCTCCCGGTAACGTTAAATCTTGACCATCAGATTTCCATATCCCGGTCTGAACTGTCCTGGGAAAAGCAGAAGCGGTTTTCATTAACAGGTGATATTGTCTTGTCTGACGGTCCCCGGATTTCCGCAAATCTGGTAAAAACCGCCGATAAACTGAAAATCAGCCGTCTGAAGATCGAAGACGATATCTCCAGTGCCGTAATGAAAATCACATCACACGACCAGACACAGGACCTGTCATTCAAGGGAAACCTGGAGAAATCGACAATCGATCAGATCATCCGGTCTGCCCCCTTTGTTCACGGCGGAGTTCAAGGCGATTTTCAGGCCCATCTATCCCGGCAAGCGCCATTGACATCCAGCCTGACCGGACAGTTCAAGGCCAACGATCTTGTGATACCGCTTGCCAGCCGTCCCGCGATTTTAATCCGGCAGGCGTCGATTCAGTCACAGGCAAACCGGCTTTATGCTTCATCCGCGACATTGAGCTGGGATGGTTTTCGATATAATGTTCAAGGAAATATCGACTGGTCGCCCGAAGGCGTTCAGTTTGATATGGATCTTGCCTGTGACGAACTCAACGTGGACAAGCTCATTCTTTCACTATACAAAAGCGTTGAATCCCCCGATGAGAAACCGAAGGACGGCAGGGCAGATATCACTTCCATTCCCTTTCACGGCACCCTGAAGGTCAATGCAAACCGGTTGATGTATGGAAGCTATACCTGGTCTCCGTTTCTGGCCAATGCATTGCTCAGCGACAATGAAAACCTGATCACCGTTACCCGGGCCAACCTGTGCGGTATCGATACCCCCGGAAGTTTTTACATATCACCGCAAAACATCCGGCTGACTGTCATGCCATCTTCCAAAGCCAGTCCTCTGGACAAGGCCGTTTCCTGTCTTCTGGACAATAGAATTCGCGTTGACGGCACATTCGACGCTGACGGACAAATCACCACCGAAGGAAGGCGAGATGAATTGACCCGCTCACTGCAGGGAAAATTTGAATTTAACGCCCGGGACGGTCGCATCTATCATCTGGGCCTGATGTCAAAAATTTTCTCCGTCATTAACATTACAGAGATATTTGCGGGCAACCTGCCGGATCTGGCCAAAGAAGGATTCGCCTATGATTCCATACATGCCAAAGCCACTATCAAAAACGGAATTTGCGACATCGATGAATTGATTGTTGACGGAAGTTCCATGAAAATTGCCTGCATAGGCAGTATTGATCTCGAAGCCAGAGAAACAAACCTGACCGTACTGGTATCGCCACTGAAGACAGTGGATCGACTGATTGAAAAACTGCCCCTGATCGGAGGCATTCTCGAAGGCACACTGATCTCCATTCCGGTGCAGGTAACCGGCAATCTCAGCAATCCGGTCGTCGTCCCGCTTTCACCCGTCACCATCGGAACACGGGTTCTGGAACTGATGAAACGGATTCTTAAAGCTCCGGTTAAAATCATTCAGCCTTTTCTGCCAGCTGAAAAATCGGAATAATCCCGCTCCATTCCGGGCTGGAACTCCCCATCGGTGTCCATCTGTTAAAAACCGGATTCATGGACGGACACGGCTATCTGAGTTTTATTTCCTCAAGATATTGTTTTACCCTGCCGACCGTCGCGACAAACATCTTCGAGCCGGTCATGACCGTAAACACATCATCCGCATTCCCGCAGACCCTTGCAAATTCAGGTCCTATAACGACAGCGGGCTCGGGCGCATCGGTTTTTTTGGCCATGGCATCCACGTACATATCCAGACGATCTTTCAGAATCAGAAAATAATCAATGGTCTTTCCGATCAACAGCCCGCTGGTTTCTGATACCCCCTGTGAAAATTCATGAACCGACTTCCAGTAAAGCGCTGCAAACCGGCTCTTCTGATGGCAGTTTTCAAGATAATAGGATATGCACCACCCGGCACTGACAATTTTCAGCAGCTGAAGTTCATATTCAACGGTAACCCGTTTGATATCAGCCTCTTTGGGCAGACTCGCCATGAGTATTTTTACATCCTCCCGGTCAATCGCAAAGCTGAACAGATCCTCTGCCGCTTTTTCAATTCCTGTTTTTTCCTTTTCTGAGGTTTCCATATATGACCATTTCCCGGTTTGGCTGGTTATCGGTTAGGGCCGAAGCCCTTAACTGGCTGACCCGCAGATATTTTATATTGCTTAAAAAGCAGATAACCGCCCCATATGAACGATGCGATCATCAAGGTGATTCCTATGTTATGTGAAATACTTGCCACCGTATGATCATAGCGAAGCATACCCAACTCATTCAGTATATATTCCCAGTCATGAAATCCGTAGGGTGAGCTCGGCCCGGTGTTTCCTCCTAACAGCGGCATTGACAGGGATCGGGCATCATTCATATACGGTGCCATATCCATCCAGTTTTCTGCAAACCACCAGAGACTGAATGAGGCTGCAAAGGTATCTTTTGTTTTAACGACAAACACGATAAGACATATCAGCGGCATCAGCAGCTGGCCGATACTTCCTCCGAGAGATGTCATTAATCTGCCCAAAGGCCTGAAAAATATATGCCCCGCTTCATGGAAGGGCAGATTGACCAGATGCCAGAACGAATAGCCCGCATAATTGGCTTCAAGGGGCGAAAAAATGAATTTCAATCCCCATATAAAAAATATTAAAAAGAACAGTACCCTGGTATAAAAAATAAACGGATTGATTTCATCCGGCACATAGAGCAGTAAGTTTTTGACCAGATTCCGAAAATTGGACACATCTTTTTCATCTGTCACGGGCAGTTCTTTCCCAACGAGTGCTGCGTCATAGTATTTCAAATACTTTTCATATACAATCCCGCAACGCATGCATTCTGTCGTGTCATCGGGTTGTTCAAAACTGCATTTCGGGCATTTCATTCCTCTGCCTCTTCAACCTTTTTCGGTTTCTTCGCAAAAGCACTCATACCCCTCATTGACTTCTTTGATACCATGCAATAAATGGGGCAACGTCGAAAAAATCTGAACCAGCCCAAACACGGCTACCCCGTGATGAACTCCTAATTTTCTGATAACCGCAAGCATGTTTTCTTCAATTTGTTTCTGCAAATTTTTAACATTATCAACCTTGCACCGGACCGCAGCACTTCAGTTTTTCACATATAACGGTTCCTGGTTTTTCTCCACCCTGCGGATATTTTCGGCCACGGCCCGGACAATCCCCCTCATGGAGACATCGGTAGAGCCAGCAATATGCGGGGTTGCCAGTACATTATACTTGAAAATCGGATCATCCGGATCAGGCGGCTCTTCCCAGAAGACATCCAGGCCGGCACCGGCCAGTCTGCCGGAGGCCAGGGCTTCCGCCAATGCGTCGCGCTCTACGAGGCCGCCTCTTGACAGATTGATTAAATATGCATTTTCTTTCATCCATGAGATCGAAGAGCGATTGATCAGATATTTACTCTCAGCTGTACAGGGAAGGCACAGCATCACAACATCCGATCTTTTCAGGAGGATATGCAGGTCTTCAGCGCCCCCGACCCATTCCAGATCCAGTTCCTGCATGGCCTGTTGGCTGCCGTGATGTTTGATGCCGATCAAATGCACGTCAAAGGCCCTGAGCCTTCTGATCAGGGCTTTGCCTATGCCGCCAAGGCCTGCCAGTCCAACGGTCAGCCCGCTCAAGGCCCGCCCCTGTGGCTCTCCCATCTTCCGGTTTTCCAGGCTTTGTGCCATACCCCGGATATTCCTGGACAGGCCGATCATCATATATATCCCCAGCTCCGCCACAGAGTCGGCATTTCCGGAAATATCCGTGGGGACATTGGCCACCCGGATGTTCCGCTTCCGGGCCGCCTGCAGATCAACGCCCTCTATTCCGGAACCGCATTGCTGGATGAGCCGCAGGCAATCACTTTTCTCAAGCAGCGCTTCGGTAACCGGACACATGGTGGGAATCAGGACATCGACCCCGGTCAAATGGTCGACTCCGAACCGTCCGGTGGCCTCAAACTGATGCCGGGGAAGTTCAGCCCGGATCATGTTTAAAAAGCCACCCCAGGCATTTTCCGAAGCAGCAAAAAGAATATTCATCTGATACTCCCGTAAAAAAAGGCTAAGGGCTAAGGGCTAAGGAGAAAAAGTCATGAGTCGTGAGTCGTGAGTCGTGAGTCATCTGAACTCTGACCTCTGTCCTCCGACCTCTATCCTCTGTCCTCTGACCGCTGACCTCCGTCATTTGGTTTTCATTTGCGAAAGCTTCAGAGAAAGCTCCTCCAGCTGTTCCCACCTTGCATAGGCCGCCGTCAGGTCCCTCTCCAGGTCATCCAGACTGGCCTGCAGACGCCCGATTTCGGTTCCCGCGGTCTTGTACATATCCGGCTCGGACATGGCGGTAAAAAGCGCTTGTTTCTTCGACTCGAGCGCTTCAATGATATCCGGCAGTTGTTCGAGTTCACGCTGCTCCTTGAAAGTCAGCTTTCGGGGGCCGGAGGGAGCGCTGCGGGGTTTGTCCTTTTTCAGCGACTTCACTGCAACATTTTTTTCCTCCTGTGGCCGCTGACGCATCCAGTCGTCATAGCCCCCCACGTATTCCTGCACCCTCCCCTGCCCTTCAAACACCAGCGTGGAGGTGACGACATTGTTCAGAAACGCACGATCGTGGCTTACCATAAGGACGGTACCCTCATACTCGACCAACAGCTCCTCCAGCAGGTCCAACGTTTCGACATCCAGATCATTGGTGGGCTCATCCAGAACCATTACATTGGACGGGCGGGTAAACAGTTTGGCCAGAAGGAGCCGGTTTCGCTCCCCACCGGAAAGTCGGGTAATGGGAGCCCGGGCCTGAGCGGGAGAAAACAGAAAATCCTGCAGATAGCCGATAATGTGCCGCGGCTTGCCGCCCACGAAGACCGTGTCACCGTCCTCGGCCACATTCTGCTGCAGGGTCCGGCTTTCATCGAGCTGAGCCCTGAGCTGATCAAAATAGGCCACCTCCAGACGGGCGCCGTGCCGGACGATACCGCTTTCCGGCTTGATCTCTCCCAGCAGAATCCGCAGCAGCGTTGTCTTTCCGCAGCCGTTCCGACCGATGATCCCCACCTTATCACCCCGCATGATGGTGGTGGAAAAGCCGGAGAGTATGGGGGATTCGCTGTAACCAAATGAGATATCATCGGCCTTAATGACGAGTTTGCCCGATTTCTCGGCTTCCTGCTTCACAAGACACACGCTGCCGCTCCGGGCACGACGCTGCCGCACCTCTTCACGCATCTGCATCAAGGCCCTCACCCTGCCCTCATTCCGGGTTCGCCGTGCCTTGACTCCCTGTCGAAGCCAGATCTCTTCCCGCCGGACGTGCTTGTCAAACTCGGCGTTTTGCACATCTTCACTGTCGAGCTGCTCCTGCTTCCGTCTGAGGTAAGTGTCATAGTTACCGGGGAAGGATCTCAGAGAGGCCCGATCAATTTCAACGATCCGGGTGGCCAGCAGCTTGAGCAAGGCCCTGTCATGGGTTACGAAAAGCAAGGTTTTTACCGAGCGAAGCAGGAAATTCTCCATCCAGATAATGGCATCGATATCCAGGTGATTGGTGGGTTCATCCAGCAGCAGGATATCGGGATCATTTACCAGTGCCCGCGCCAGAAAGACCCGGCGTTTGAGCCCGGCAGAGAGGACTCCGAATGAAGCCTCTTCATCCAGGTCCATACGCGATATGATCGTCTGAACCTGCTGATGCAGGTGCCAGGCGCCAACCGTCTCGAGTTCATGTTGAATCTGGTTCAGCCGTTCCAGAACATCCTGATCAAAGCATTTTCCCAGTTCATGGGTGAGCCGGTTGTATTCGCCGAGCAGTGCGGCATGATGCGGCTGACCGGATGCCACGACATCATAGACGCTTCCCTCCAGGCCAGGGGGGACTTCCTGCGTCAACAGGGCGGTTTTCAGCCCCGGAGCCTTTGCTACCACACCGCTGTCAGGCAGCATCTCCCCATGAAGCAGCTTGAGCAGCGTGGACTTGCCGGTACCATTGCGACCGATCAGACAAATCCGCTCCCCCTGTTCGATCTGAAGATCCACATTATCGAACAGCGACGGATCGCCAAATCCGAGGTTTACATTATTTAAAGCCATCAGAGCCATAACATATATCCTGTCGTATGAAAGACGCGTTGCCGCCAGCGGCATGCATCATTTTGGATTCAATCTTCCCCGGAGGGTGACCGGAAACTCATCCGTATGAACCGGTCTTTTTTTAAAAAATCAGGGTCTGATCATAACTGCGGCCATATTTTGCTGTGCGTAGCCTCGGAGTCCCGTCCGTTGCCGGATCGTGCTCAAAAAGCTGGCAATGGGCGGAACGGACTCCGTGACATGATGGCCGCAGTTATGATCAAACCCAAAAATGACTTAAAGTCATAGTCTGTAACCGCACAATAACAATATGATCATTCTTTCAGATGATATAATCAGCTGTTGGATAACCTCACGTCACCCCCCATACGTGACGAACCGACCTCACGAAACGAATATCGATATTACCATGATATGGCCTGCCGGAGAAATATTATTTGATATTTTTCCCGGATATCGCGCAGCAGAAATATTAACCGACATGATTATGATTTAGAAGAAGTTGAGCGGGTGTCCATTTCAGGCAGCGCCTTGACAGCGTTATGAAACTGCTCTTCTGAAATAGCGTAGTGATTGAGTCTGCTCAGCAGTTGCTTGCAGTTTGCGTAGCCTATTCCGAGGATTTTACCTAATGCATCTCTTCGTTTTGAGGAATTCATTCCTCCGACAAGGTTATGTTCAAATAACATGTCGTTGGTAAATACCGGAGATATGGTCTCCATAATACACTTTGCGTTTTCCAGAGCATCCCGGATAATGCCGGGATCGGCATTTTCTATTCCGATATCACTATTTTTGCACGCATCATTTCTGGACACAAATGCGTTCTTACAGCCTTTTATTCGATCATTTATTCGTCTTCTGATCTGCTCCCCGGCATAATCGGGGTCCGTAAAGACAATAACGCCTTTTTTTTCCCGGGCAAATTCAATTTTACGAAAGGTTTCCTTTGATATCTTAAAGCCGCCGGTTATAATAACTTCCGCATCCACAGCCTGTTTCACGGCGCTTTCATCATCTTTTCCTTCAACCACTATGATTTCTTTTATCCTCAAAACACCACCTGTTCACGCAATATTTGCATAATTTTTTTCAGACCCGGTGCCACCTTATTATGTCGTACTCGACATAATAAGTCGCTCAGACATTAAACAGCAGGCAGCAATCCGGATATTCCACAGCTGACAGGGCGTGAAATGTAACGGGTTGTACCAGAAGAGTCAAGCACTGACTTGATACCCCTTATGCCGGTCAATGCCATTTACAAGTTGCAGGGATGAAAATTGGGAGGGAAACGGAAGGCATCGGCAGGGGATAAAAGAAAAGGCAAGGGGCCCGTACGTTGAAAAATATCGCCACACTCGAGATGGCCATCCAGATCACGCAGCAATCATCCTGAAATTCGAAAACTGATTGTAGAACTTATCAGGAGGTGATATTTATCTAACCTCTTTAACAGACAAAAAAACGCAATGTTATTTATCCCCCTGGAGGGCGAGGAAAGAGCAAACAGGTCCACATGACATCCATTATATTAAAGACAAAACGTGAAAAATCACTTCTGAGGCGGCACCCCTGGATATTTTCCGGCGCCGTCAAACAGATTGAAGGCCATCCTGCTCCCGGAGAAACCGTGGATATTCTGTCACCCGATCGCACCCTGCTCGGTCAAGGTGCCTATTCTCCCTCTTCCCAGATGATCGTCCGTGTCTGGACATTTGATCCGGACGAGCCGGTCAACGCCTCTTTTTTTCGTTCCCGACTCGAAAAAGTCATCCAGACCCGAAGGTTTCTATACAGAAACTGCGACTGGAAACATCTTGGCTGCCGTCTGGTCAATTCCGAATCCGACGGGCTTCCCGGCCTGATTGTGGACCGTTACGCCGATTTTCTCGTCTGTCAGTTCCTCACAACCGGTGCCGAATTCTGGAAAGACACCCTCACGGAGCTGCTGAACGAACTGGTTCCAAACCAGGGAATCTATGAACGGTCGGATGCCAACGAACGGAAAAAAGAAGGCCTGGACACGCGAACAGGCCTGATCCTCGGGCAGGAGCCGCCAGATCTGGTGGAAATTCATGAGGCAGGGTATCGTTTTTTCGTAGATATCCGAAACGGCCATAAAACCGGTTTTTACCTGGATCAACGGGTTAATCGGGGCGTCGTGGCCGGGTTTGCCAAAGGAATGGACGTATTGAACTGCTTCGCGTATACTGGCGGATTTGCGGTGGCCGCCCTGAAAGCCGGAGCGGTTCGCGTCGTCAATGTCGATTCATCCGCCGACGCGCTGGCCATTGCCCGTCGGAACATGGAGCTGAACGGTCTGAACCCTGAGCTTGCGCAGAATGAAGAAGGAAATGTGTTCAAGGTGTTACGGACTTATCGCGAACAAAACCGCCAGTTTGACATGATTATCCTCGACCCGCCCAAATTTGCTGACTCCCGAAGCAGCCTGATGCGCGCCGCCCGGGGTTACAAGGATATCAACCTGCTGGCATTCAGGCTCCTGAAGCCCGGAGGACTGCTGATAACGTTTTCATGTTCCGGCCTTGTCAGCCGGGAGCTGTTCCAGAAAATTGTCTCGGACGCCGCCCTGGATGAAAAAAAAGACGCACAAATTTTACAGCGGCTATCCCAGGCCCCGGATCATCCCATCGGCCTGAATTTTCCGGAAGCCGATTATCTCAAAGGCCTGATCTGCAGAATCTGGTAAACCCACCAGGGGCATTCTTTCTGAATTACTGTATTTTTGCAGCTCTTCGGAAATAATTCTTTTACCCGGGCGACGGACTTTTTTTCTGACTCGCTCCCCGAACGGTTGCTGCTGAGCGGCTGCAGTTTGTCTACAATTCAATGCAGCTATCGATCCAATAGATTTTTTCGGTCTCGGCCGCCTTTTTCCGGGCCGAGGATAAAATCTCATCGATTGCCGTATCGATAATACCGTCTTTCCGGTAGCTTCCAACGATCGCCAGTACCTTTATACGGGTATCCACCGGCTGCCCCGGCTGTTTGGTGATGATCCATCATTTAAACAATTGGTTAAAAATATTTTTCACACCATCGCGCACCTCATCAATGGTTGCACCCTTGGCCTCATCCACGGCATCCTTTCCGACATCTGAAGCAGTATCGGCGATGCCGTCGTTATCCGGACGAGCCGCCCCCTCAGACGGAGGAGATTGTGCACGGACCGGTTCGGTTCCTTCAGGAAGATTGAAGTAGCCCGAACCCAGTGACTGCTGTTCAAGCGAAATCAGCGTCAAGTCCGTTCCGAAACGAAGAAAACCACCATAACCGCCTTCTCTGGCCTCTTTTGTAACCTGATCCATTGCGCGGGACATTTCCGGTCCCACGAGACGCCCCATGCCTGAGGCGACTGCCATCCAGGCTTCATTCACGCGGACGATATCCTGATGTTTGCAAAAAACCGTCTCACTCTGCTCGAGGACTTTGCCGGATGCATCGCGCACCTCAGCGATATAAACCGTTCCCTTATACCCGGCAACCGTCTCTGTTCGCCCCGTGGATTTATACGTCCCCAGGCGCTCTTCAATCTGTGCTGCAGCCTGCCCGTCGAACATCTTCATCATCCCGGACATTTCATCCATGTCCATGGCGCTCCATTGTCCCTCCTGTCTGGAGACCATATACACTTTCTGTCCGGATAACAGCATATAGCTGTCCGGCGCCATATCCAGCCTGATGTGCTTCAAATCCCTCATGGAAAGAGTCGTGATGCTGCCGTCAGTCTGCCTCCATTTTGAAACGATATCCCCTGCAGATACAGACAGGGGCCAAACCAAAACAAGAAGTACCAGAATCAAACGTTTCATGTTTTCACCTCATTCAGGTTAAGGGCCGCTAAAAACAGTGGTTCTGCCAGCATATCTTATGCCTATCGATTTTTATCAAAGCCATTATGACCACTGTTACTTTCACAAAGACATTTTGTCAAGAAAGAGAACCGGGCTGATCCGGTTTTACTTCCAGGCTGAACAGCCACCATCTCTCAGGCTTTCGACCTCCACGGGGCTGCCTGTCGAAATAAATTTTCATGGTCTCACCGCAGGTCGTGATCACCTCGAACCAGTGCTTGCGTACATACATCTCGGGGCTTCCGTGGCGACACCTGCCGGTTTCCCGCCAGGTGCTCAGGACAGCCGCAATCTCAATTATTCGTCCCCGCCAGAGAAACTTACACGGAAGCCCGGGTTCCCCGGCTGCCATTTGCAACGTGTCACACGTATCGCATACGGGTTTGATGGTTTCACTGATAAATTCTCCGGCCATGGCCATCTGATGTTCACCTCTTCACAGGGATTTTTGACTCGCACGGCACGCCCACCTGACACAGCCCGCAGGGGGTCGCCTCAACGCCCAGTTCCTTTTTCACATACGGGGCGGTCACCTTTCGGATATAATTCATACACTTTTGCTTATCATGTCCGGCTTCGGATATGGCCCCGGCCGGGCACCGGTTGATACAGCTCACACAGGTTCCAGTGGAATAAAACAGGCAATAGGCATGAAGGTCAGAATAAGGTCTCGGGGTGGATTCAATATCAACGGCGGCAACAACAGATCCGATCCGTACGGCTTTGCCTTTCGGAGTAATCAGCCCGTCACAGAGGCCAAAGGTTCCCAGGCCGCACGCATGGGCTGCATGACGTTCGGACCAGTTGGAGGCAATCCCGCAGGTTTCGGATTGGGTGACGCTCCAGTGAGGAGAGAGCAGCGGAGATATGGCGGCTATCCCCGATTCTCTCAACCAGGCCTGCACATGTTCACGAAGGGAGTGGTTAGCCGCTTCACCATAATAGCGGTTCTGACTCCACAGACGCCCCGGAAGCTCCCGGCACTTTCGTTGTTCGTCACGGGTCGCCTTTGTCTGAGGCAGTATCCAGGTGATAACCGACAGGTTCTGCGGTGAAAATTCTGTCTCCGGATACTCAAGCTGAAGAATTTCCAAAGGGGTCCAGTAAAAAGGTCCGATGTGCTGTTTAAATTCCTCAAGCAGCGGATCATCCCCCCGGCAAAAACCGACCAGCGGGGTGTCAAACGCGGGAGAATCGCTATTCGGTGCGATACGATTGTTTTTCGGATCGTTCATGAAATCTTCGATCAGTTTTGTTACTCGAGCGCGGGTATTCATATTTCCCTTTCGATTCCTTTTTTCTTTTTCGCAAAAAGCCAATGCGCATCAGGTCCATCAACCGAAGCAATTCCAGGGCCAAATTTCAATATTCACTGACACAATGTGTCTACCATACCAGGGGTCAGCATCGCTCTAAAATTCTCAATCTCTGAGCGTGCCCCGTTTGCCATAAACTCAACAGTAAACGGCAGATGGGAATATGATTTTGGGGCTTGATCATAACTGCGGCCATATTTTGCTGTGCGCAGCCTTGAAGTCCCGCCCGTTGCCGGCGTACGACATGGCGCGAGCCGGGGAAAAGATGTCGGGACCATGAAGCGTTAAGAAGCGCAAACTGTTTGAGGCTTGCCGAGTTTTTGCGCTTTAGCTTCATGGGCCCGGCATCCCCCGGATCGTGCTGGAGAAGCCGGCAATGGGCGGGACGGGCCCCGTGACATGGTGGCCGCAGTTATGATCAAGCCCTGATTTTGTTTACTGCGAAACAAAGCCGAACTTCCGGTACCAGTGTTTCAGAGACACATCTTCGCCAATCACGCCGATTCCCACGCACTTCAGCCCCAAGCCGGTTGCCACAGACATAACGTGACGGGCCAGCGCTTTGCCGCATCCGCTTCTCCGATATGCCGGCAACACGGCAAGCCGTTCCATATCGCACTGTGTTTTATCGGCTTTCTCAAACGCAACGCAGCCGGCAGCAACCCCGTTTTTTCCCAGAACATAATACGACGTCACTCCCCGGACAAAATCATCCTCTATCCATTGATCCGTGCAATTCAAGCGGTGATCAACACCTCCCTGACAGTATCCGGATGTTCACGATCGTGTTCCTGTGTATTGAATGCGACCCAAATGGCAGACCGGCTGCCGGTATTCTGGATTGCATGCGCCACCCCGGGCCGAAATACAAATTGATATGCCTGATCCTGCGGGACCACTATATCCCTGAGCGCATTGCCTTCACGGAAGCGGACCAGGGCAGGACCCATGACCGTGATCGTTTCGGTTCCGATCCGATGACAGTGATTGCCACGGACGGCTCCGGGCAGGGTTACCACCAGATGAACATTTCGCTGAGACGTAATGGCGGCGGGCTTAAGGGGTTCGAAAACGCAGCCTCTTTCATCGGAAATTATATGAACCCTTTCAACAGATACGGGCATGATATTATCTCCTGCGTAGAATGGGCAAGGCAAAGCGTGTCCAGCCATTCAGGATGCATCGGCACTTATGATGTGAAGTCATTTTTGCGCGGGTACTCATGTTAAATCCCTCGGATGATCCCATGGTACAAAATTCCGGCGCATCAAATCTGGCTGATCTGAGCATAATTTTTCGAATAGCGCAAACAGGAAAATCGTTAAAGTTATTTAAAAATTCGTACAAACAATTTTTGGCGCGATGTTGACAGTCCGGCATTTCACCTGCCACTGAAAAGTATCGCAACAACCTGTTATTTGGGATCAATTAACCAACCCGGTTTTATGGGCTACTCCGGTCGGACGACCCTCACCCCGTTTTTTCTTTAAAAAAAAGCCCCCTTGCCGGAGGCTTATTAATTAAAGCACAAATTGCACCTGAATTTTCTTATAAATATTTTAACGCACGGGTTTCTGCCATTCTCCGGCAAAAATTTCTGCGATTCGAACGATCTGGCTATCATCTATCTTCAAGGCATGGGCCACCTCGACATATAACGTTTTCCGATCCCTGTTTTCGGCATCCACAAGACCACTGAGATCTCTTTTTTCCAAAAGGTTCAATCCGCCGGTTCCCGCTACGGAAAGATAGCCGTCACCGCCTTCTTTCAGAAGCCCTTTCTGGTAATAGGGTTTCAAACTTTTAAAACGGTCCTTCATTTTCTCTTTCAGGGCGCGAATGGTGGGATTGGAAACATCGGTCACCTCATCAGCCCAGGCATTTGATGAAAATAACGCAAATTTGATATCAGAAAAAAAGCCTTCATCTTTTTTGGATTGCTTATCATTCTGAGGCACTTTCTGGCCTCTGATATCATCTACGATATCCCCGGCAACGGATTCAACTTTTTCTGCCGGAAAATAGATATTGATGGTTACGCAGGCAAATAAGCCTGCCAGCAAGACTGCCGTCATGGTGAATAAAAACTTGGGACGTCTCTTCATTTTAAATTCCCTCCATCATTTGGGGATAGATCATATTTTTGTACATGTGCCTGCGACAACCTGTCCGAAAATATGATCGGACCCGTTATTTAACAACAGGGCCTCCCTTTTGTGAAATCCTTTTTATTCTTTTAACCATATCCTTGAAACTGGTACGGTTATCCGGATTTTGATTTACAACATTTACTCCTGAAAAACCACCTCTTTTTATTAGGTATTCTGTCCCCCCTTCCTTGATGGTGCCATTGATGGTAAACAGATCGTTTTCAAGACCGGCCCGGATGCCGATCTTTTCGTAAGGAAACTTTTTGAATAAGGACGCAAAGCCACCCGCAAGGCCCATAAAGGGGCTCTGTCCCCCGCCGATTTGGGCAATGTTGTCGATGGCTTTAACGCTGATCCTTTGGGGCACACCCTTTTTTCCCATCGTTTCCAGCAAAAGCTTAAACTTCTGGAGTTGCCCATCGGCGATCTCAACATCACGGATATATCCTTCCAGGACGCCCTCTATCTTTCCAAAGGGGGTGTCTGTCGTTATTTCCGAAAGGAGAAGATTCTCCCACTGCCCATCGATCTTGAAAACCGGAGCAGGTGTAAAAATTCCGGAAGCGCCAAGGCGGGAAAACACAACCCGGCCGCCAAACACCTCTGCGGTAACCTCTCCATCACTGGTAACGGCATGTGCGTTGTATCGGACCGGATCCAGTATACCGGAAAAGCTGCCCGTCAATGGATGCGGCCAAACCCCGGATAAAAAGGGCTGAAGTTTTATCCCGTCAAACGACAGGCTGGTGTGAATGGCAAGCTCGGGGCTAAAGAGCGCTTCAACCAGAACGGGTCCTATGCGAAAATCCCCGCCGGGCGTCCTGATTTCAGTCGGGGATTCGACAGATATCCGGTTGGGGCTGACAAATAAAGCCATGTTTAAAGGCTGTTCGGGCAGCAGGGGTACCGTTACGGATTGAACCGCGAACCTGCCCTTGAGAGGTTCAACCGGAGCACTGCTCAAAGCGGTTTTGTACCAGACCGGCAGATCGAGGTAAATGCCCTTTAGAGAAATATTATTTTCTTCTGAAAGCAAGTTTCCCTCCTGCCAGACAAAACGTCCCGCAGCCTGCCACGAATTGTCAAATTCATTGATTCTGAACGTTGCCGATACGGTTCCTTCTGTTTCAAGGGTTGAGAGGAAGGGCTTTTCGGTCTTATAGGGCTCTCTCAAAAAATGCTCAAAAATCGGTTTGATGGATACCGGCGGCATGCTCACTGTAAAATCGGTATGACCCGTCAAAGGTTCCGGGTTAAAGCGTCCCTTGATTTCAAGGGGCAGAATGTCCGTAAGCTCGAAACTGAGCCTGGAAAGCTGCAGATATTTCTTTTGAATATGGTAGTATCCGTTACCGGCCGTGATCAAGGGATTTTTTTCCAGATTCAGATAATACCGGTCAAAAAGGGCTTCCCCCTCCCGGGCGTTTAATGATGCAGCAAGTATCAGCTCAGAGTTATTTAAATCCAGGACACTGTCCATATCCATGTCAAGGGAGATGTTTTCTCCCATGTTGCTCCCGTCTTTGTTTTGAAAGACCAGTTTTTCAACAGACAGCGTTGATCGCAACGACCAGATTCCATTGTCTTTTTCCACAACGTTGATTTGAAAAGAATCGCGAGCATTAAAGGCCCAACCCGAAGGAATCAGCCCGTTTGAATCGGCCAGATGAAAAAAATCGGTCTCCCGGCCTTTAACCGAAAGGGTTAACTTGTTTTCCTTCAGGGAGCCGTTTATTAAAAGATTTTTCAACCCGGAAGCATCGAATTTTGACTCTGAAATTGCGATTGTTTTTTTTTCTGCATCTACCCTGCCTTCGGGAATATGGATACGAATATCCCTCATCAGAATATTTCGGGACGTGAGATTAATTTTTGCCTGAGGCATATGAATTGCTGCATCTTTAATATCGATGAGCGGATACTGCATGGAGAGTGAAAAATCCATCCGGAAAGGGTCTAACGCCAGGGTCCGGGTCGAGAAAACATTATTGTCCCCCTGTATTTCGGCCGAAACAGTGACGTCCGGAAAACGCCCTTTGGCTTTTATTACGGCAGAGACCAGGCCCTTGAATTTTGCCGCTTTATGGAAAAAAGCAAACCGGTTTTTCTTTAGACGGGATATAAAATCGCATTCCCAAACCCATTGATCGGATTCTTTTGTACCCAGCAGGTCCCCCTGAGCAGATACAAGGCCTTGAAACGTTAACGGTTGCAGAGACTGCTGAACCGCCGGGGGAAGAAAATAAAAACCCTTTTCAGACAAAATTGAAGCATTTGCTATCTTCAGCCGGATCGAGCCTTTCCGGCCGGGCTTGACCAGAAAGTCCCCTTCCATATTTATGATATCCGAAGCTACCAGATAAAATTGCTCCAGGCCAGCCTGACGGGTGTTCAAATTAAAGCGGGCTTTTGCCTTAAATTCGAGATCAAGGTAAGATTGCAGCGGATCTGTTTTATCTTTAAAGCGCAGGCCGCCGATGTTGATTTTTAGACGGGCAAACTCGATTTCTCCCTTATCCATGTCACAGATGGCGGGCCCGGTTTCCAAATTGATGGTTTTTGCGCCACTTACAGCGACAGGAAACAACCCCGTTTTGGCGCTGTAAGCATCTAAAGCGATTGAATTCCCATTGATTCTCAAATTTTCAAGACAAAGTTTTTTATCCGCCCAGGAATATGAAAATCGTGAAAAAACGTCCATCCGGCCGATCCCCACGTCCGGGCTTTGAAGCGTCATGCTGCGGGATTCAAGCATTCCATCTATTTTATGATCGAGCGGGTCAAAAACCGCATCCGAATGGACCGTGACATCAGGCGCGATGAACCGGATTTTTTGAGAAGGAGTGCTGACCTTCAACGCACAGGATAAAATAAGGGGCTTGCCGGCCCCGGCTTTAACCCGGATATTTTCGGCCCGGACGGTTTGAGCGCCGATCATTGACGATATGCGTCCGTCTGTAATTTCTCCGGACTGGAAACGGATGTCCTTAAATAAAAAGACACCAAAAAGGCGCCGAAACAGCTGGGACAGAAAAGAAGATTTACCCTTCTCCGGTCTGGCGATCTTTGATAATGCGAAGGGTCCGGAAAAAAGAGCGAGGTTAAAACCGTTGATCTGAATATCTTCGAGAAAAAGAGAGCGTTGACCGAATGGACCTTTAACCGCCATGTCTGCCTTGACGAAACCGATCTCCATCGAAAATTTTTCTTGCGGTTTCAGTGGGTTAAAACGTATATTCGTTACTTCGATACTGATGGGTTCAAAAGAATAAGAGAGGCTCTCCATGGTGCAGGTTGAACCGGAGTAGGCAGAAAGGGATCTTTCTAAAACGGGTTTGATCCGCTCCGGGTGATAATAAAGATAACTCCCGATACCCAAAATGGAAAGTATAACAAAAAGACAGCTGATGCCCAGAACCAGAAAAACTTTTTTCGGGAAGGTCATCGCCATCGACTTTATCCTTTTCTAATTCATCCGACAGAGACTATACAAGTTTTGACCCGGTCAAATAAAAATGAACATTTTTGTGCGGCTTTTTTTCAGAAGCCACAGTTCCTCATTTTTTTAGGCGAACATAACCCAGGCAGGAATGAGGCCTGACAGATCCAATCAATTCAATGGGTCCGGCGCTGTCGTTATTGCAATTTTTGATGCGGCCACAATTTCACCTCCGGTATGAGCATATTGGGCTTGATCATAACTGCGGCCATATTTTGCTGTGCGTAGCCTCTGAGTCCCGCCCGTTGCCGGCTTCTCCAGCACGATCCGGGGGATGCCGGGCCCATGAAGCTAAAGCGCAAAAACTCGGCACGCCTCAAACAGTTTGCGCTTCTTAACGCTTCATGGCCCCGACATCTTTTCCCCGGATCGTGCCATGTCGTACGCCGGCAACGGGCGGGACGGGCCCCGTGACATTGTGGCCGCAGTTATGATCAAGCCCAGCATATTTCATGCCCATGGTTTTTTCAAGAGCTTTCTATGCAGGGTTAAAAGCTATAACCATCCTAAATTAAAACATTTTTTCCGTTTAAAACGGATTTAATTCTGTGCTATATCTCTACAAATCTTTACAAAAGATATTGTATATTGCCACACGCAAAGCCATTGAAAAAAAGCAAAAAGAGCCGGGTAAAATCAGCGGCATCATCAACTTTCACTGCATGTTAAGAACCCTGAAGCCCGAAGCAAAAAATCAAACCGAAGCCTATGTCCAGATTTTCTCCGATTCTTTAAAAAACATTTGCCAGTTCCACCATGCATTGGACAATTTGATTAATCACTCAAATTTTCAAATTTTTGAAAAATATGCATTTTATTTCAAAGGCGGCTGTCCCGGAAGATGAAAAAAAGAACATCTAGTTCCGCAAAACCCGATAGTTGGAATTCAGAGTTCTTTATTTTAATTAAATAACCATTACAGGTCGTTGAGGCAGTATTACTTCCATTTTACTTCCCATCGGCCCCGATAAAAATATCAGCCCGGATTTTAACGGAATTTTTTATTCCGATCACCGCGCAGGGCAGGCTTGAAACCGCCTGTCCTGAAAGGATATCCGACGGTGGCACCCGTTTTGCTTTGAGCGGGTAACCGGATTCATATCCGGTACTTTCATTGGAATGGATTATTCGTCAATAGAAAAGAGATGCTTGTCCTCGCGATATGAACCTGTTTTTTTTGGCTTTTCAGCTACAAGCTTTCAGCATCTTTTTACATACCACGCCAGATTTTTAAGGAGACTGTAGAGTGAAGCAATTTCTTTCTTGCGTTGAGCTCGAATCCCGCCAGCGGTTTTGCCAATCCGCAGAAAAAGCCGTTTCGCCAGCCCGTCCATGGGGTCTGCTGAGCAGTATTGATTTATATGAGTGTGACCCCGACACTATCCGAAGTGGCGCAAAAATCAAAGCGTTTGTTGTCGAACTGTGCGATTTGATTCAAATGAAACGCTTTGGCGAAACCCAGGTGGTTCATTTCGGGGAAGATGAACGGATTGCCGGTTATTCAATGGTACAGTTAATTGAAACCTCTCTGATTTCCGGGCACTTTGCAAACCTTACCAATACGGCCTATATCGATGTATTCAGCTGCAAAACCTATGACCCGGATGTTGTGGTGGATTTTTCAAAATCTTTTTTCAAGGCACAACGTTTCTGTACCCATATTGTTAACCGTATATGATCAAAGGCCCTGATTTCTTTGTTACAACGTATCAGAAAGAAGATACACAGGTATTATGGAAAATTTTTTTATTACCGATCTGGAGGAATGTGGCAAACTATGGGAAACGCTGATCCGGCCGCAAACAATTTCGGATGAATGGGAGTTTCGCCTCTGTTTTCACCGCCATTTTAATCATAAGCCCTGCTTTCTGCTGTTCAAAGACCAGGACGGAATTGCCGGGCTTGTTCCCCTGTCCTATAATACAAAACGCGAGCAGTATGTCTTTTTTCCCGGCGAGGTGTGGAACGGAAAAACATGGCTTGAACGAACACCGGTTTTTGTGAGAAGACCGGAAATGTTCAAATATATCTTCAGCAATTGTCCAAAAGGATCTTACCTGCGTTACATCCAGCCTCCCCAGTCCAGCGGGGCTCACGAACTTGAGATTGATGAAACCGGCTATTGCCTTTATCCTCCACGGCTGGGATATGACATCCAGTCCTATTTTGACCGATTTTCAAATAAAAAGCGCAAAGCCATCATGAAAACGATTCAACTTCTGATAGGATCTTCCAGCCGATATCATCTGAACCGACTGGAAGATTTTGAAGCGCTTGTGGAAATGAACATCCAGAGTTTCGGATCAAATTCATACCTGTATGACCAGCGGTTCAAAAACGCGTTCAGAGATGTCATGCACCTGTTACACGCGAAAGGCATGCTCAGGCTGGTAAGTCTGGAAATAAACGGAAAACTGGCGGCAATCGATCTGGGGGCATTGTACAAAGACACCTATACGGTATTTCTGGGAGGAACCCGCACCGATATGCCCGGCGTGGCTAAAGTCATCAACCTGAATCATATTGAATTTGCCTTCAGCCATAAAATTTCAAAGCTTGATTTTCTCTGCGGAGATTTCAAATGGAAAACATTGTGGCATCTGGATCCGGAGCCACTGTACCTGTTTAAGACTCCGAAAACTCATTCTCATTGTACTGCAGACCTTCCGCATATTCCCATCCCGGCATTGCGTGAATATGCCGAAACGGTTAATCTTCATGCGCCGGAAGCCCATTTCAGCAATCGAGTTTCAAATGTCTGATAAACGTGTTTTAATAGTAGGCACCACCCCGGATTATGTCGTCAGAATTTTCAATAAAAGACCTGACCGTGTCTGTTTTTTAATGGACCAGGCCTATCGATGGGATTTTACACTCAATGCCGCAGATCCGGACTATTTATGCTTTACGGACCTGGAACAATTTGACTTTGCCGAACGATCGATCCGTAAACATTTTCAGCGTTTCGGCATAACCCCGGACGGCATCGCCTGTTTTGACTGTGAGTCCCTTCTGCTTGCAGGCTTTCTGGCCGTGAATATGGGGCTTCCTTTTCCTGAACTTCAGGCAATAGCCCTGGCAAGAGATAAATTCAAGGCCAGAACCATCTGGAAGCAGGCAGGCATTTTCTCACCCCTTGCCGCCCTTTCTTCACTTCTGGACGAAACCCTTACCTTTTTCAGAACGACAGGGGCGCAGGATGTCGTTTTAAAACCCATATCGGCCAGTGGAAGTGAGCTGGTATTTCATTGCACAACGGAATCTGAAGTTAAAACGGATGTCAATATCATGATTGAGAGCCTTGCCGAAAGACAGGCCAACCGGCTTTTCAAATCGGTATGCATCGAGGACTCCGATCTGCCGGTATCAGATCCCTGCAAAACATGGATTGTAGAGCAGTTTGTTTCCGGTCCCGAATTCAGCTGTGATTTCATTCTTGAAGACAACCGGATTTATCTGATCCGGACGACCGAAAAGGTCATGGCGCCGAATCAGACATTCGGCTCCGTGCTTGCCTATATCGTACCACCGTCATACCCGGAAGGATTTTCCCCGGATCAGTTACCCGATGTACTGAAAACCGCAGCGACTTCTCTGGGATTTACGCGCGGATATTTCATGGCTGATCTTATCATCCATAACGACCGGCCAGTCATCATTGAAATGACGCCCAGACCCGGGGGCGACTCGATTCCGGACCTGATCGAAGCGGCCACCGGCTTTGACATCATCGGCGCGTATCTGGATCTGGTATGCGCAAAGCTGAAACTTCCTGTCCGGGTGCCCCGGCCTGATAAAACCGTTGCCAGCATCAATCTGTATGCTGAATCGGACGGGCTGATTGCTCATCTGGATGCAAACAGAATCCATTCACTGCCCTGGGTCAAATCGGTGCATTTAAAAAAGGAGGCCGGGGATATTATCACCTTCCCTCCGCAGGATTATGATAACAGACTCATCGGTTACTGCATCATTTCCTTACCCGAAGATGAGGATATGAATTGTATCGCCAAAACCCTGATGAGCCATGTGAATATTATCACCAACAAATCATACCAGTGGACCACATCTTCGGACAATGTCTGACGGATTCAGGCATTGTTCATCAACTTCCGACAGGGCATTGAGATGCTGAATTTAATTTTTAAAACCTTTGACCTGATGAAACATCGGGCCCGGCCGCTGCCCCGCTGCCTCGTTCAGACCTATGTAAAGGGCATACTGAAAAAACAAACTGCCCTGCTTGACAGCGCCGGTAAATTCGGCACTCCCCAGTATTTTTTTGATGAACCTGCTCTTTCTCAGCGGCTGGAGCAATTTAAAGCAACCGTTTCACGATATTTTGACAGCTCCCGGATCTATTACGCCGTCAAAAGCAATCCATATCACGGAATCCTGAGAAAGGTTCTCGACAACGGCATGGGGCTTGACGTCTCCAGCGGCGCCGAGCTTTCCCTGGCCCTGTCGCTGCACGCCGGTGAGATTATATTCAGCGGCCCGGGCAAGACATTTGAAGAACTGTCACTGGCTGTGGACCATCATGACCGGGTTATGCTGCTTGTGGACAGTTTCGGTGAACTACGGAGGCTTTCTCTGGTTATCCGCCAAAAAGAGCTGAGCCGCAATGCCGTCAGGATAGGCGTCCGCGTCAGAAGTGCCGGGCAGGGCATCTGGAACCGGTTCGGAATTCCCGTAAATGACCTCAAAGCTTTTCTGGAAAAAGCCAGTGCTCTCGGCCATATTCAAGTATACGGCCTTCAGTTTCATACCAGCTGGAATCTGAATCCGGAGGCTCAAATCAGAATGCTCGATGAAATCAACCGGTATGTCAAAACCCGGCTCCCGGCCGGGTTGACCTCATCTCTGCGTTTTCTGGATATCGGGGGAGGATACTGGCCGGAGCAGGGCGAGTGGCTCAATTCAAGGAATACGGTCTGCGGGCAGCTGACACAGGTACTGGACCCGGGATACCGGTTCGACACGCGGCATTATTACCGGCAGGCAACCCCTCTGGACAGCTTCATGAAACACCTCTCCGATCATTTGAACCGACTGGGTCCGCCGATGTCCGCGATGGAAATCCGGATGGAACCCGGTCGCTGGATCGCCACACCGGCCATGCACATTCTGCTTCGGGTCGTGGACAAAAAAGATTACCGCAATGTCGTCACGGACGGCGGCACCGGCATGCTGGGGTGGGAACGGCCCATGAGCGAATATATTCCGGTGATCAATCTGACCCGCCCGTACCTGAATGAAATTCCCCTGCATATTTCCGGCAGTCTGTGCACCCCGCTGGACATGTGGGGCTGGTCCATATTCGGAAAATCGGCCGAACCCGGCGATATTCTGGTCGTTCCGGATCAGGGGGCCTATACCTACACTCTCCGGCAGGCATTTATCAAACCGCTTTCAAAGGTTATCCGTTACGACGGCAAAACGACTGAAGAAACCGGATAAATCGCTGAGAAAATATTCAGGGGCTGCCAGATAGAAACTGTCTTCCCCGGAGCCCATGCCGCGCCCCGGGGAAGATACATCCTTTCATCAGTTATCGAGGATATTTAACGCCGCTTCCTTGTCCGCATCCATGATATATTTGATGCCGCTGATCCGGGCCGCATCCGGTGTGATCGCGGCCAGATCGCTCCGGCTGATATACTCGGTAGAAAACTTTCTGCTGCCTGCCATAATCTGGCTCAGGCCCTGGCTGAGACGCTCGTAATAGGTGTACAGGCCCAAAGCGCCGGTGGGCAGCTTTTCAAACTCCTTATCGCCAAGCTCTTTTCGAAGGGAGGCGGCCGTCACAAAGATCTCATCCTTTGAATTGCCGAACCGTTCGATATACACAGGCACCTGGTGGTCATCGATGGTGCGGCCGATGGTTTTACCCACCATTGCCGCGGCAATCGGACCACGGGCCATACCGATGAGCTTTACAAATGGCGCGCCCATTGCAAGGCCCTTGAATATCTGGTCCTCAAAGGCAAAGCCCCCGGCCAGTGTCAGGGCCGGCACATATTCACCTTTTCCGGCCAGATGGGCTGCATACTGGATCAGAAGAGAATGCAGTTCCACCGGCGGAACCCCCCATTCATTCATCATTCTCCACGGACTCATTCCCGTTCCCCCGCCTGCGCCATCAACCGTGAGCAGATCGAGTTTGTATTTGGAAGAAAAAGACAGCGCCCGGGCAAGATCAACCGGCCGGTATGCGCCTGTTTTAAGAAATATATACTTTGCCCCTGCCGCCCGGAGCTCTTCGATCCGCTGTGCAAAAGATTCTTCGGAAACCATGCCGACGCGGGAATGACGCTCAAACTCCTTGAAGGAACCGCGCTCAAAGGATTTGATCACATTTTCGTCAAATGGATCCGGCAGAACAATATAACCCCGTCGGGAAAGCATCTGGGCCTTTTTCAAATCCCGGATCTTGACTTCGCCGCCGATATCCTTGGCGCCCTGCCCCCATTTGAGTTCAACGCACTCCACACCGAGTTTTTCGATGGCATACTCCTGTGCGCCAAGACGGGTATCCTCGATATTGGCCTGTACGATGATGGCCCCGTAACCGTCACGCTGGTGGTCCTGATAGAGTTTTACTCTGCGCTTGAGGTCAACGGTATCCACTACCCGCCCATCTTTCAGTACGGACTCCGGGTCCATTCCCACGACATTTTCCCCGATGGTCAGCCCCGTTCCCATGAGGGCTGAGCCGATGGCAAGGCCCTCCCAGTTGTTCTTGGCGATAGCGGTGGACCCGATGCCGGGAATTATCCAGGGGCAGCGGAATTTTATGCCATCATCCTTACCAAACGTAACGTTCAGGTTCACGTTCGGAAATATGGCCTTATCGCTGTCTGCCTCTATGCCGTGAGCCCCTGTACAGCTCCCCATGATATTGAAATGTGAATAATCGACAGGATAACGTTTCTGACCGGCTGTGGTGATCACACCGAACGGTTGGGGATAGATGACCTCGTGCCCCCGGTAAGCGGATTTGCCGATTTCGCACATCCCGATACAACCATCCACGCAGGTGGTACACATGCCCGAAGTCGGCACAACGGAATCTTCTGTCCTGTTTTTCGTAAGCGTTGCAGCTGAAGCATTTACTTTAGAAACTATCATATTCTTTTTTACTCCTTTATGACTTGTTAATTATCTCCTATCTCACAGGCGGCACATGGGGACAAATAGCACATGAGGTCATTGTACTGATCCTTTTGAATGCATGGGGCACTCAGATTTGCACATGCATTGCAGATGGCCTTGTCCGGTTCGTTATACGTGCACCGGAGCTGGCATGCCGGACAAATATACATGCAGGCACCACAGAGCCTGCATGTATCGGACTGCACATCAAAAGGGGTGCCGATGCTGCGCTTTTCGCCGCGACCGCGAAACCCGATGGCCTTGGCCACCATCTGCTCGGAACACATCCGCACGCACAGCCCGCAGAGTATGCAATCCTCGTACTCCTGCCTGAAACGCTGCTGCCGAACCCCATAGGCAGACGCCAGATCCTGAATGGTCTTTGACTGGGGGCACGATGCCAGAAGCAGTTCAATGATCATCTTGCGGGCATTTACTACTCTCTGAGATCCTGTTCTGACCTTGAGGCCCTCCTCTACCGGATACGTACAGGAAGAAACCAGTTTTGATTTCGGTTCTTCCCCGATTTCTACAACACAGAGCCGACAGGCCCCATAGGGGGAAAGCCCGTCATCATGGCACAGCGTGGGTATGGGAAAACCGAGAAACCGTGCCGCTTCCAGAATGGTCATTCCCTTCTCGACACTGACCTCCAAGCCGTTAATCGTCAGGGTAATCATATAGTTACCTCTTATCCTCGTTTCTATTTTACATCGATTGCGTCAAATTTACATATGCTTCTGCAGGCACCGCATTTATTGCAACAGTCCGGATCAATGACATGGCGCTGTTTTTTTTCACCTTTAATGGCCTGTTCCGGACAGACCCTGGCACATGCCCCACAGCCCGTACAGTTTTCATTGATGGAAAAGCTGATAAGGGCCTTGCATACCCCGGCAGGACACCGCTTATTTTGGATATGCTCTATGTACTCGTCCCTGAAATACCTGAGTGTAGACAGAACAGGATTCGGTGCGGTCTGCCCGAGACCGCACATCGCGGTATCTTTCATGACCACAGCCAGTTCCTCCATAAGATCCAGGTGTTCCATGGTTCCCCTGCCGGAGGAAATATCATCAAGCAACTCATACATCCGCTGCGTCCCCTTGCGGCAGGAAAAACACTTTCCGCACGATTCATCTTTCAAAAAATGCATAAAATATTTGGCAACATCGATCATGCAGGTATTCTCATCCATCACGATCATACCACCCGATCCTATGATGGAGCCTGCCGCTGCAAGGCTGCCATAACTGATGGGCATATCAAACAGATGCGCAGGAATGCAGCCTCCGGATGGACCACCTGTCTGCACGGCTTTGATGCCTGTTTTACCGGCCTGGCCACCGCCGATATCATAGAGAACCTGTTTGATGGGCGTGCCCATGGGCACCTCGACAAGCCCGGTATTTTTTATTTTGCCCACAAGACTGAATATCTTGGTGCCGGCATCCATGCTCCCGATTGCGGCATATTCCTCTGCCCCATTTTTTATAATACCCGGTATGTTGGCCCATGTTTCCACATTATTGATCATTGTGGGTTTTCCATGAATCCCTTTTTCAATGGGAAACGGCGGCCGCTGACAGGGTTCCCCCATCTTTCCTTCGATGGAGCGCATCAAGGCGGTTTCTTCTCCGCACACAAAGGCACCGGCGCCCTTTACCATTGAGATATCAAAACTGAATCCCGTGCCGAGAATATTCTTGCCGAGAAGTCCTGTATTTCGAACCTGTGCCAGTGCATTGTTCAGGTGCTTGATGGCAAGGGGGTATTCGCTGCGCACGTACATCACACCTGAATCAGCACCCGTGGCATAGGCACCGATCAGCATTCCCTCGATGATGCTGTGCGGATTGCCTTCCAGCAGACTGCGGTCCATATAGGCACCGGGATCACCCTCATCGGCATTGCATACGATATATTTTCCCTTCCCGTTTGCAGCACCGGCCAGAAATCCCCATTTCATCCCGGTGGGAAATCCCGCGCCTCCCCGGCCTCGCAGACCGGATTTTTTTACTTCATCGATTACCTCTTCAGCGCTGATATTCCTAAGCACATCTGCAAAGGCCGAATATCCGCCATTTCGCAGGCAGTCATAAATATCGAGTGGATCTATCTTTTCGTTTCGGCTCAGGAGCAGCCTTGACTGATGCCGGAAAAACGGTATGTCATCCTGCTTTTCTATTCTCAGCCCGGTGGCCTCATCAAGATAAAGCAGATCCTCTACCACTTCCCCTTTTACCAGTGCATCGATGACTCTTTGCATTCCGCCGCTATCCAGGTTGGGATAGAAGGTCCGCTGCGGTTCGATGAGCACCGAAGGCTCCATTTCGCAGAAACCATGGCATCCTGTAATTTTCAGACAGATTTTATCCTGCAGATTTTTTTCCAGAATTTCACGCTGGGCGGTGCGGATGAGTTTTTCTGCACCGCTTGCCTTGCCGCAGGTACCGGCCGGAATGACAATGGTCGGAACTTCGGGCATGATCGTTGAAAAGAGCTGCTGCTGCAGGGCATCGAATTCTTCAAGTGATCTCAATTGTTCCATATCAGTGTCCTGTAGAAATTTCTTTGGTGTTGGTTTCAATGGGAAAAACATCCGGGGCTGACTTTATCTCGTCTTCTTCGAAACCCGCCCGGGTCTTTTGAATGATCTTTTTCACATCCGACCGTGTCACATTGGAGAAGTAATGACCATCCACGTTCACGATCGGTCCCAGAGCGCATGCCCCCAGGCAGTTGACCGTCTCGAGGGTAAATTCATTGTCCTCCGTGGTTTCTCCGGGACTGATCCCCAGTTGCTGTGTAAATTCATCCACAATGTCCGGTGCAGCGCGCACATGGCATGCGGTGCCCAGGCAGACGGATATGAGATGTTTTCCTTTGGCTTTAAGGCTGAAGGCCTTATAGAACGTGGCCACCCCGTAGATATCAACGAGACTGCTCCCCGTTCCCCGGGCAACCATCCTCAAGGCGTCCTCGGGAAGATAATGATAGTGATCCTGGATATCTTCCAGAATCGAAATGGTTGACCCCAGCTCCCCCTGATGGGCCTTTATAATCGTATCAATGTGTTCAGGCTTCATGTAAATCCTTCCCCGGTAAGGGTCACGGAAGGAATAAAATCCACAAGTATTACGCAGGATATTCGTTCGTCTTCAAGGCGTATCAAAGAGTGCATACTTGTGTTGTACGTGCATTTTTGATGCAACACAGAAGACGGACCGGTAAGCGAACTTGTGAGACTCCGAGAAGGCAAGTAAGACTGTGAAATTTATTTATTCCTGGGCCCTAAGTCAGTTTACGGTTTTATTACCTCTTTTTATGTTTTAATCACTCATACTCTTCGCAGTGCCACACCCCGGATGCCGGTTTGGGAAAACCGCAGGTTTCTCGATGTAAACAGTTACTGCACAGCCCCATGACTTTTCCAGAAGATCTGCCTGGACTATTTTGGGGTTCTATTTTCGGAGAAAATGCTCCTGCTGGCGTGGCTCTGTTTTTCTCAAAATTTTGCGAGGGATCGCCTAACTCATACTCCTGGCAGAATTGAACACCTTCTGAAGAATGGCGGCACTCAAAAGCAAATCTACAATTTGAACAGATTCCTTCATTGTATGTATATTCAGACATATTGCCTCCCTTCGCACGTTAGGGCTCACTCAAAAATAACTTCCCGTTTTAAGCACCGATGCATCCTGCCTGGCTGCGTTACGAAAGCTCGGAATATGCTTGATATTCATTCACTTTCGTGTCTTGCCAGGCAGGCGCCTCAACACTTGAAATTGCGAACTTATTTCTGGGCGAGCCCTTAATAAAAAAGCAGCTATGATCATCCAGAAAGTTATTATTTTTTAAAAAAATAGTTTTTTTAAAACGTTATTACCCTGTAAACGGCAAAAAATATGCCATAAGAGCCGAAAGATATATTCAGGCAAAGGATTGGTTATAGAAGCGGGCATATCACCAGGTAACATACTGATTATTAATGAATTTATTTTTTCAAAATCCTGAATAACCCGGATGCCATTTTTTATAACGGAATATGCTCTAAAAAGAAGGAAGTGAGTAAATTCTCACCAGTTGGAGAAATTCTCCTCACCAACCCGTGAGTTTTTCATGCAGATTCATCGGAGGAATTACTATCTGTCTTGAGCTTATCTCTTAAGGTCTTACGATCGATTCGAAGTATCTTCGCAGCGCGGGATTTATTTCCCCCCACACTTGCCAGAACCATCCGAATATAGGACGCCTCCTCTTCAGCCAGAGACCTGAAGGGGGCAGAGGGAGAAATGGCCGAGAATCTCATGATCGCCGGCAAATCTGGAATCCTGATGACATTACCTTCCGTCATGACCACCAGCCGCTGAATCAAATTCTCCAGCTCCCGGATATTACCGGGCCATGAATAATTCAATAGCACCTGTAAGGTCTCATCGGAAAATGCCGGAACGGGCTTTCCCAGCTCATCGGCAAAGCCGGCAGCAAAATGAGAGATTAAAAGTGCAATATCTTCCCGGCGTTCCCGAAGGGGGGGAACCCTAATCGATATGACATTTAACCGGAAAAACAAATCTTCTCGGAACGTGCCCTTTTCCACCAGGCTGCGCAGGTCCTTGTTGCTCGAAGCAACGATTCGTATGTCGACCTTACAGGCTTTCCGGGCGCCAATCATGAGCACCTGCCGGTCCTGAAGAACCCGGAGAAGTTTTACCTGCATGGCAGGGCTCATTTCATTGACCTCGTCTAAAAAAATTGTCCCGCCGTCAGCCGTCTGGAAAAATCCTGCACGGGACTCGTTTGCGCCGGTAAAAGCCCCTTTAACATATCCGAACAGCTCACTTTCCAGCAATTTTTCGGGTATTGCCCCGCAGTTTACCGGAACAAAAGGCGCCGAAGCCTGAGTGCTACTGTAATGAACCGCTCTTGCCACCAGTTCTTTGCCGGTGCCGCTCTCACCTGAAACAAGCACTGTGGCAGTCGATTCAGATGCTTTTTTTATGTCTTTGAGTACCTTGCGAACGGGCTTTGACTTTCCGAGAATACCATAAGAATCCGGAACGGCGTGGGGTTTTCTGTCGAGCACGGCTTTATGAAGCTCCTGTTTGTTCAGTGCCCGCTCAACAGCGGCAAAGAGCTCTTCATCGGTGAATGGTTTTGGAAGGTATTCCTCTGCTCCCATTTTCACCGCTTCCACGGCCCCCTTTACGGATGCATATCCGGTGATCATGATCACCCCGGTGCCATAGTAATTTTCCCTGACATGCCGGATCAAATCAAGCCCGCTCACTTTCGGCATTTTATAATCGGTGATAACGATGTCTATCGGTGTGTTTTCGAGAATCCGGATGGCATCAGCCACGCCTGAAGCCGTATAGACCCGATAGCCTGCCGAGCTCAGGTTTCTCTCGATAACTTCCAGTGCCGCAGGCGTGTCGTCCACCACCAGTATGCTTTTATCCCGTGTTGCCATTATCCTGATTTACCTTCCCTGTGTATCCTGATTCCGGGGCAGGGTTATGATAAAACGTGACCCCTGCCCTGCCGCACTTTCAACAGTAATTCTTCCGCCATGGGATGTCACGATGCCATGCACCACTGCAAGGCCCAGACCGGTTCCCTGATCCACATCCTTGGTGGTAAAAAACGGGACGAATATTTTTTCCTTCACCTCCGCACTCATGCCGATGCCGGTATCCGTAACTGCCAGCAAGACATCAGATGAATCAAATGAAGTCTGAATAGTCAGCACCCCGCCGTCAGGCATAGCCTGAAGAGCATTGATTATCAGGTTGGAAAGGACCTGAAGCATCTGTGACTTATCTGCAACAATCTCCGGAACATTCGAATCGAGAATCCGTTGCACCTCCACGGAGGACTTGCGGCACAGCGATTCCAGAAGACTAAGTTCATCTTCCACGATCCGGTTCAGACTCATCGTGGCAATGCTGCTGGATGACTGTCGGGCAAATATCAGAAGCTCCCGGATAATCGTGCGCGCATGGAGTGATGCATCCGTAATCTTTTTCAAGTCTTCCTGCACTGTATCCGGCAACTCCCGATTTTTCTGGACCAACTGGGTAAAACCAAGAATCGTATTCAGAGGTTCATTGAGTTCGTGCGCCACCCCTGCGGCCAGCTGACCGATTGCAGACAGGCGATCGGCCCGGATGAGCTGATCCTGAAGCTCGGCTTTAGCCTCCTGGACCTCCTTGCGTTCGATCATCAATGCGATCTGCCCGGCAATATTGTTGAGCAGGCTCTGTTCCTCTTCAAGAAACGGTTTTTTCTGCGCGAAAAAGCCAGCATCTTTGTAGTGAATTTCCACTACGCCCCGATTTTTTTCATTAACACGTATCCAAGCGACCTGTTTATGCGTTCCCTGCCGGCAATCAGGACTTTGAAACGTTTCTCCGTCAATCATGATTCGCGCACAGGTGCATGCGGGGTATTGCCAGGCCGGCGGGAGCAGCATGAGGATATGCATGATCTTCTGCTCAAACGATTTATCCGGATCTGAAATTATCTGTGAAATGCCGTACAGGCAGGTAAGCTCCTTCACCCGTTCGCGCAATTTGGCCGCAACGGTCTCCAGGCATTCTACTCTTTCAGCATCATATTGGTCCTCGACCAACCCGGATTTAGAATAACTTTCGGTCTTCTTCATTTTAGCATACCGCCATCAAAATACATTTCTCTTTTGATTTCAATACGGTGATCTGTTCAATTGCCTGTCATGTAGGCTTGACAGGTGCAACGCTGCTGAAAATGCACCCGATAATTCCCATGCCATATGTGGTGCCCGGGCGGCGTCATTGCCATCCGTATCTGCCGATTGCTACCGAAACCATTCTTACAATGCGTTTATCTCGACCGCCTTTATGGCATCAGCGGCAGAACTGGTTATGCCCCCTGTATAGCCTGAACCTTCGCCTACCGGATACAAATTTTTTATATTTACGGATTCAAATTTTTCATTGCGTTTAATCCGTACAGGAGATGAGGTTCTTGTTTCCGCACCTAACAATATCGCATGATTTGAAACAAACAACGGAACCTCCACTTTCCATTTATTAAATGCAGCCAACAGCTCCTCGGCCACAAATCCTGGAAAAATGTCTTTCATATCAGCAGAAACGGCCCCCATCTTATACGAATTTTTATTTAAGCCGTCAGCGTTTCTCTCATCTAAAAAATTCATCAGATTCTGCGCAGGGACTTCCCATCGTCCTCCTCCCGCGTGAAAGGCCTTTCGCTCAATATCCTTTTGGAACTCTATACCAGCCAATGGACCGGTTGATTTATAATCATCCGGATGACAGGTTACAACCAGGGCTGCATTTGAAAATGCGGATGCCCTGCGTGAGTAGCTCATCCCGTTAACAACCATCATGCCTGGATCAGATGAAGCATTAATCACCTCACCGCCTGGACACATGCAGAATGTGTAGACCCCCCTCTGAATTTTTCGATTGGTATAATTCAAAGAATAGGTAGCAGCCCCTAAGCCAACAAAATTCTTATATTTATCGCCATATCGTATCCGATTGATAATTTCAACAGGATGCTCAATTCTCATGCCAACAAGAATCGGCTTCGGCTCCATGGCGATACCTTTTTTATGCATCATCTCAAACGTATCGCGCGCAGAATGTCCCAACGCGATATAAATACTTGAAGAAAGATATTCCTTCTCACCATTGATGATAATACCTGAGGCTTTACCCCCTGATATCAGGATGTCCGTCATTTTTGAGCCGTAATATATCTCTCCGCCCCTCTCAAGGATATAGTTCCTTATATTGCGAACGATTTCGCACAGCACATCCGTCCCCAAATGGGGTTTGCTGATGTACCCTATTGACTCAGGCGCACCAAATCTGACAAACGTCTTCAACACCCGATTTACGCAGCTCGAATTATTATTTCTCCTGGAAAACAGCTTGCCATCGGAGTATGAACCGGCGCCGCCTTCACCAAACTGGATATTTGATTCAGGGTCTAGCTGCCTTTCTTTTATAAATCTCTGGACATCAACGGAGCGGTCTTCTATCTTTTTACCTCTTTCAAATATTAATGGTTTCATCCCATAATCAATTAATTCAAGGGCAGCAAACATGCCGGCAGGTCCTAACCCTACGATTACAGGCCGATCCTTAATGTTAATTATTTTTCTCTTTACTTTTATTTGTTCTGTGTATACGGGAAAATTTTGATTATTTTTATAGGTGACATCCGTTCTGACAACCATCGAAATTTTATAATAGAACTGTTCTTTGCTGCTCAAATCAAGTGATTTACTAAGAATTTTCGCAATGGATATATTTCCTTCGCCTGTTTTCAACTTTTGTGCAGCGGCATTTAAATATTCATCAATCCCGTCTTTTTCAATGGGAATTTTCAAATTGCTGATTATCAACTCCAAGGAAACGCTCCTGTCTCTGTTTTTGTATCTATTCAGGCGGTGTATCCGGGGTTATCCGTTTATCCGCCTACTTTATCCGGGATCGGACCAGGCTATTATACTGATATTTTGTCAAATGTATTGCATAAATACGTATTTTCCGATCTTAGCGTTACGTTTTCGGGAGCAAAACCAACACGGTAAAGAAAAATAAGTGACAAAAGAGAAGAAAAAGAGAAGGCGGCAGGTAAATTATGCAAAACTGGCAAGATTCTGTCGTGTTACACAACAAACCGCTACACAAGCGACTTGCCGGAGGACTTCAAGGCCGCCTCCAGAATGATTTCCGGCAGGTTTGGGTGCCCATGAATCCTGAAATGGTGCTGGCAATGTCCGCCATCCTGAGACCGGTGGAACCGGATAAGCTTGTTGGAGCCCAAAGGGGGGACTGAAAATTTATGCGCGCCAGCGCAAATCTTTTTCCCGAATCAATTGCTGATCCGGATGCTAGCCGATATTTTCTGAAAGCCGCTTTAGAGAATACATCCCGGAAAGCCCTTTTACAGGCTTTGGCTTCTTTTCATTTTCCGTTTGAAACAGATGCCTAAAGTTCTGATAATGCCGCAAGACAAACTCCCGGGAACCAATAATTCCTGAATCGGTGAAATACCGATTCCGGTAGCGAAACCGATCCGCACGGGTCAGTCCAAAATCCTTTTTTCGCTCCTTTTCACCGGTTTCTTCATCAATTCCCTGCACCCTGCCCTTACCCGACAAGTTAAGCGCGCCAGCTTCATACACATAACTGAGGTATCTGCGGATTCTTTCTTTTTCATCCTTTACGTTGAACGCTTTCATGCCAAAATCAGTGGAAAGGAAAGCATCCTTATTTCCGGTCTGGACATGGTATCCAAGCGAGCACCAACGGTATTGTTCCGGACGTTTTATAATGCCCGCCCGTAGCGGATTCAGATCAATGTACGCCATGCAGTTCACGAGCGTTTCCCCCTTATCCACGATAACGCTTTTAAACCGTCCACCCCAGAAAAAGCCTTTTCGGTTGTGCCGTCGGTTGTAATACCTGGTAAATCCAACCGTGATCTCCCGGACAAATTCCGAAAGACTGTCATATTTTGCCCGCAAAGCCGGAAGCTGCCCCCTGGCAAACACCCGCTCATCCCCATAAAATGCCTCGTACCGTTTCTGAATCTGTTTATCGGTGAACTTGGTTTCCGGTATCATTTTCGCCAGAACGTGGGCATGATTCCCCATGAGGCAAAATCCAATAACTTCAGTAAAATATAATTTTGAAAACCGTTTGATCAGACCCAGCAGAAAATCCTTTTCAACATCTCCTATAGGAAATCCGTCCAGGGCCGTCCGGAAAATGACATGGTACACGGCTGTTTCGTTAGAAACGATCATTCGTGATATCCGCGGCATTTCTTACCTCCCTTATTATTATCTTTCCTTATACGGTGCTCTTGAGCCCCCGTCTTTTTTCTGTAGCAGGATAGCTCACGCTTGTCTATCACAATTTACCTGTCCCCATTTTTCTCTTTTGTTGGAATTAAGTAAAGTGACCATGGAATTTAAAATTTGCTTGGTGCTGGGGGTATGAGCTCGAATCAAGATATACCGTAGAGGATCGGAAGCAACCATGAAAGCGTAACCCACATGATCAGGACCAGTGGTATCCCAACCCGAAGAAAATCATTAAAAGTGTATTCCCCGGCGTTCATGACGAGCAGATTTGTCTTGTACGCCATAGGAGTCGCATAACTCATATTGGCCCCAAACAATACTGCAAGGACAAAGGCTTCCGGCGGCTGCCCCATTTGGGAAGCAATGGAAATGGCAATAGGGGTGCCGATAACTGCGGCGGCGTTATTGGATATAATATTGGTGAGGATTGCCATCAGAAGCATAAGTCCACTGATCGTGACGGCTGGAGAAGCGTCACCCACCAGGGTCACAAACAGTAATGCCAGGTAATTGGCTGCACCCGTTTTCAATAATGCAGCCCCGAGAGCCAGACTCGCCACCACGATAAGGATGACCTGCGCACTCAGGGCACTTGTCGCATCCCGCCATCCCAGGCAACCGGTTAAAATCATCAATAGCGCCCCGGCTGGTGCACTGATTGCTATCGGCATGATCCCAGAGGCGGCCGACACAACGATGCCCAGCATAATAAACAATGCCAACGGTGCCTTTTGAGCAAACGGCAAATCCGTCGTGGCATCCAGTACGAGGAAATTCTTTTCTTTTTTCAAACTGGCAATCTGCTCACGGGGCCCCTGAACCAGAAGGATATCTCCCGCTTTCAAACGGATATCTCCGACTTCATCATGCATCTTTTCCAGGGGCTTGCCCGCTCGGTGTATGGCCAGTGTAATCAGCCCATACCGGTCCACAAACCGCAAACCGCTGAGCGTTCTTCCCTGAAAGCGTGACCCCTCTATGATGACGACCTCTGCTATCTGTTGATCTTCAGCCTTCAGGGGATGTTCATCATCTACCGGATCGATTGTCAGGTGATCTGTATAGAGAGTCCCTTTCAGCAGCTTTTCAAACTCCTTCAGGCGCTCTGGCGTGTCACGAATTATCAGATGATCGCCTGCCTTCAGAATCATGGTGGGAATTGGCATTATAAAATTATCAGATCCGCGTTCCACGCGCGTGACCTTCATCTCGCCATCAACCATTTTTATAGCTTCAGCCAATGTTTTACCCTCAACAGCTCCCCCCTCAAGAAGAACGAGATGGGCTAAGAAAACCCTGGGAGACGTGTCAGCCAGGGTCAGTTTTCTCTCCGGTATGATCCGCGGTACAACGAGCCAGAGATAAGCAATGCCAATGCTTCCGGCAATCACCGCCGGAACCATGAAATCAAACATCTCCAGCCGTTTCAAGCCCATCTCTGCAGCCACTGAGACCACCAGCAGATTGGTGGAGGTCCCAATGGTCGTACACGTCCCGCCCAGCAGGGTGGCAAAGCCCAGAGGCATCAAAACCGAGGACGCTTTCATGCCGGTCCGAAGGGATACATTTATCAAAATGGGAAGAAACAAAACAACGACAGGAACATTGTTTATGAACGCACTGATAAACGCCCCGACAAAAAGTGTTAACAGCAAGGAGAGGTTCGGGCTGATCTTCCAAAGCCTGGCCAACATTCGCCCCACCGGTTCCAGCGCCCCCGTTCGGACGATACCCTGTCCGGCAATCATTAAGGCACAAACAGCAACCAATGCCTCATGTCCGAAACCACCAAAAAAATCTACCGCGTGTAAAACGTTTCCATCTACCTTGAAAGGAAAGAGTTCAAACCCAACAGCAAGAAAAATAAGAATCAGAAAACTGGAAGACTCAAGCTGTATTTTTTCACGGGTGAACAAAATCAGCGCAAGAACTGAGAGAAACAGCACTGCAACCGCATGAACATTGGGCGGGGGGGGAAAGTTCATATCTTCAATAACTCCATTATTCAATGATATTGCCAGTTAATCTTACGACAATATAAACCTTTTCAGGAGCAGGATAGTTCCCTTGCTTCAATTGAACGGCAACCGGTTGATTCAGCAGATTCTGAGCCTGAGTGAACAAGGGGACATTCTATATTCCCCAACGGATCAAAGTCAGACAAAAGAGGGGCAGCGGAGTAGAATCAAGCGATCCAAAGCAAGAAACATGAAATTCAGTCCTGCCTCACCCTCAAAAAAGAGGCGAATTTGGGAATTCCGTTCTTGGTAAGTCCATGATATTTAAACGTCACCGTTGAGCCGGGTTGCGGCGGGGTATGTCTGATTTTATCGCTAAAACCCGTACCCAGATTAAAGGTGGTGCCATTTTCAAGCTTTACAGTCATTGACCCCATGAGATTTTTGTATTTTCCCTTGCCCTTGTTGATGCCGACAACAACCCCCTCCATATCCTGAAAATTTTTCACTTTAAGGATATGGGGACTGCGACCGGTGTGATAGGGAATGCCCGGGTTTTTAAGAATCACGCCCTCACCCCCCACTGATTCAATCTCTTTTAAAAATTTTTCCATGTCTGATTTTTCTTTAATCCGAATCTGAGGGATAATCCGAGCGTAGTTGTTTTTATGTGCTTTAAACCAAGTGCGTGCCCGGTTGAGCCGGAAGAGAAAATCGCCTTTTTCATTGGGGACTTCAAAAATGTTATAGGTGATGTGTTTCCACCCTTCCCCCTGGGTCTGGTCCAGTACCACGGACTGGATAAATTCGAAATCGCCTCTTTTACTCCAGAGTTCGCCGTCAAGGGAAAATGGCGGAAAATTTTCTATGAACCATTGCGGTGGGTGCAAGGGGGTACCTTTTCGGGTATACATCCGAATTCCATCCCAATATCCCCTGATACCGTCCAGTTTTTCACTCATGACCCATCCTGTTATGTTTTCCTGATCGGTATAGACTATGGGTTTTTGCAGAGCAGGCTCTCCTGCAAAAAGGGATGAATAAAAAAACAGCGAAAGAATCAGACCTGCGATAGATAGTCTATTGAATGAACATTGGAAAAAGCATGGACACCGCCGCAGCATACTGATCATATGTATCCCCCCCATGTTTTTTTGAGTTTCCTGTCCTCCAGAGCGGCCCCACCACAAAGTAAAGGGTCAAAACGGTGGGTTATTTACCCTGGGGGATGGACGTTCTTAACTATATAGTGCCTGAACGAGAACAGAAAAAGCCTAAAATTACGAAAGGTTATAGCATTATAATGAAATGAAGATTTTCCGGATTTGTGCAGATCTGGCCTGCACGCTTTACTTATTTTCGTCATATAACTTACTGAAATAAAAAAACAAATAACGAAATAACCGATTTTACCGAATCGGATATAATGAGTAAAACCCGGAAAATCTTCACGGAGAAATGCTATGAGAAAAGTGATCGAAAATCAACTAAAAATTGGTCCGGTTGACATCTGCGATATTCCCATTGACATCCAATGCCGAGGTGAAATCCCTCAACTCCTGTTAGGATTGCAAGCCATTTACAGCGATCGGCAAACCCGTGACAACGTGTTTGCTATTTTGCGTGAAATCGTTCCCCAAAAAGTCTACCCGAAAAATGGCAGACCGGGCATGGATTTATGAAAAATTCTGGTCCTTGGCACCATTCGGCTCAATTGCAACTGGGACTATGATAAAAGCCATGACATCGCCAATAATCATCAAACAATACGTGAGTTTTTAGGCCATACCCTTATATCCCGGTGTGTGCGTCATATCAACGGGGTTTACACTCAACGCTACAATCGGCGGCATGGGTGTGACGGTCAGTTGTTTCGCGACCGTTACAAAGCGATTCTGATTGACGGCGACAGTTATCTGCTCCAGTTGGTTCGCTATATTCACAAAAATCCATTGAGGGCTGGAATCGTTCAATCGATGGACAAGTATTTGTGGAGCAGTCACAGGGGGTACCTTCCCGGCGTTGAAAAATGGGATTGCTTGGATAACGCTTTTATCTTTTAGATATTTTCTCAAGAGGCCGGGCAGGCAAAAAGAGCCTATAAACGGTTTGTAAATTTTGAGGATTCAGAGAATGTTAAGGAGCTTTTCGAAAAAAATAAGTTGCCCTCCCTATTCGGCAGTGGCCAGTTCATCAACCGGGTGAAAGAGAAATTTTTTAGTGAGAAAATTCATCGAAAAGTCCCGGATTCATCCTTTCTTGTTCCGGATATTGGCAAAATAAAAGCGGTGATTTGTGAGTATTATTCAATCCGGGAAGAAGAACTGCTGACACCTAAGGGTTCGCTCAGAAATAAGTTCGCAATTTTAAGTGTTGAGGCGCCTGTTTGGCAAGGCACGAAAGCGCAGGAATATCAAGCATATTTCGAGCTTTCGTAACGCAGCCAGGCAGGATGCATCGGCGCTTAAAATGGGAAGTTATTTTTGAGTGAGCCCTTAGTCCTTAATTCAAGATTTGAGCCCGAGAATATAAAAAAAATGCCGGTAACAGCCCTTCTTTCAGTTGACCCAGTCAGATAGGGTTGGGTTTTGTCTAATTTTTTTCTTGAAAAATAATACCATCAAGTATGATTATCTTGACAAATAAATACCACTGAGCATTATCATGCTTAGCAGTATGATAATTAAATCGAATGGACCGAGGCTATTGGCCATAATTTGTTGTCCAATGGAGGTAGTGATTTTTATTTAAAAACAGGGCTTGATCATAACTGCGGCCACCATGTCGCGGAGTCCGTCCCGCCCATTGCCGGCTTCTCCAGCACGATCCGGGGGATGCCGGGCCCATGAATCTAAAGCGCAAAAACTCGGCAAGCCTCAAACCGTTTGCGCTTCTTAACGCTTCATGGCCCCGACATCTTTTCCCCGGATCGCGCCATGTCGTACGCCGGCAACGGGCGGGACTCAGAGGCTGCGCACGGCAAAATATGGCCGCAGTTATGATCAAGCCCTAAAAACAAAATAGGTAATACGTGTGAATTATGAATCAATTTAAAAGTTACAAAGAAAACCCAATGTATTTATACTTGGTAATGCTGGTCATGGCATCGGCATTTGGCTTCCAGGGATGGCAAACCCTATTTAATAATTTTGCCGTTGACACCATTGGGCTTAATTCCATTCAGGTCGGTGCCATTCAGTCGCTAAAGGAAATTCCTGGTTTTCTGACCTTCTTTGTCGTGTTTATCTTGCTGATTATTGCCGAACACCGCTTTGCAGCATTGGCAGTTTTCTTGTTAGGCCTTGGCGACATGATGGCTGGATTACTCCCATCCTTTGGAGGGTTGCTGGTAACGACACTGATTTTGTCCACTGGTTATCATTATTTTGAAACCTGTAATCAGTCCCTTACCCTGCAATATTTTGCCGGAGAAAGGATTCCCATAGTGCTGGCAAAGCTGAAAAGCTATACGGCACTTTCAAATGTTATCGTTGGAATATTTATATGGGTCATTTCCGACTATTTGTCCATTCAAAAAATATTCTTTATTATCGGGTCTGTTGTTATCCTGATCGGCCTTTATTCTTATACAAAAAAGCCGGTGGATAAAGCCCTTCCGGTGCAACACAAAAAACTGATTTTAAGAAAAAAATACTGGCTCTTTTATGTGCTTAACCTGCTAAGCGGTGCGCGGCGGCAAATTTTTATGGTGTTCTCGGTTTTTCTTTTGGTACAAAAATACCATTTTTCAGTAGCCTACATTTCCACCCTGTTTGTGGTGAACAATATCATCACCTATTTTTTAAGCCCAGTCGTTGGAAGGGCCATTAATCGTTATGGTGAACGCACCATGCTGACCATTGAATATACGGGACTGTTCCTGGTGTTCATGGGCTACGCACTTGTCGAAAACCAGTATTTTGCCACAGGGATGTACTTGACAAACAACTTGTTTTTCAGTTTCGTAATCGCCATCAATTCCTTTTTCAGGAAACTGGCCGATCCAAAAGATATTGCTCCGTCCATGTCTGTTGGTTTTACCATCAACCACCTGACCGCTGTTATCCTGCCGGTAATTGGAGGTTTTTTGTGGACCATAAGCTGGCGCATCCCGTTTTTTGCCTCAGCTGTATTGGCGCTTATTTCACTGCTGTTTGCGCAGATGGTAAAAACGCCTCCGGTTCAACAGCATGAATAAGAAAGATCCAGCCCATAAATTATGAACTGGCTATTGATGCTTTTGCTAACCGAAAATTGACCCCAGCAACAGTCTTCCGGTAAATAGAGGTAATTGATTAAATTAAACCACAATTACCGGAGGGAACAGGAGATGTTGACGCTGGATCAATACGATTACATTCCAACAGCACAACGGTTTTACGGGAAAACGATCAAGAAAATTGCCAGGGAAACGGGGCATTCGAAGAACACGGTAAGAAAAGTACTTCGGGGTGAATGCAGCCGCTATAGCCCGAGAAAGCATCAGCCTGCGCCGAGAACAGGCTCATACCAGGCGATCATAGACGAATTGGGATATGTCCCCTTTTCTCAAGAGGGCGCACAGCTTTTATTTCAGGTGCTGGCAGAGCGCCATGAACGCAAATCCGTAATTATTACTACGAACCTTGGGTTCGGGGACTGGACGCAGATATTTGGCGATGTAAATTTAACAGCAGCACATCTCGACAGGGTCACCCATAAGGCCCATATTATCCAGTACACCTGGGTGCAGTTACCGTTTGAAAGACTCCCTGAAAAACAGATAAATATGCGGCGCCACCGCCCGCCCCCCTAACGCCCCAGGGGGGCGGCTGAAAGAAGCGTGATGGTTTATTAACTCAGAGGGGTCAAAATTCGGTTATCATAGGGGGTCAATTTTGGGTTGTCATGGTTACCCTTCCCTTTATTTTGCATGAAACTTTTGAATAAACAGGGACAAAATTACTATATTTGTTGTGGACCGAACCTTGGGCGCGGGAGACCACGGACGGTCCGTGACCGTTATAAATCAAGCAATTTCATGAGGACCTTGACGGCTTTGGCGGCATGCCGCCGGAGACTTTCCCTGGACGGAGGCGCATGCAGGCCGGTAAGCACAGGCATGCGCAGGGAAAGGAGAATGTCCAGAAAAACGCCAATCTCATATTCGGCGTCATCTATGTTGAATCTGTCCTTCAGGAATTGTGAAAGGCGGGTTCTCATCCGCCTGGGGCCCCTCGCATAAAAGACGCGCGTTATTTCAGGCACCATGGGGCCCTCGGATACCAGCAAACGGATGTTTGCCAGATGCTCCTTGGACAAATGTCTTTCGATGAATCCGGTTGCAAATGTTTCCAGGGCGTTTGTTGCGTCTTCCAGGTTCAGTGCCTCTATAAAGTCATGACTCGTCGCATCCAGCCGATGTAAATCCAGAGCCGCCTTGAAAAGTGCCTCCTTCGAATCGAAATACCGGTATACCGTTTGTTTGGTGACACCGGCCTTGTCGGCAATTTTATCCATACTGGTACCGATGAAGCCATTGGCTTGAAACAATTCTTGTGCAGCTTTGACGATGCTATTTAACTTTAACTTTTTCTTTAGCTCTATTTTTTTCATAAACGGTTTACCTTTATTCACACCAACAATTCTATGGCCCGTATATTTATACCAGGCGGTAGTCGTGAAAGATAGGAAACCTCAGGGGTTGAAAACAGAGACCGTGTTGCTCAATCTAATTTTGGCCTATTTTGCGAGAACGGGGTCATGCCACCCTCATAGGGAGTCGGACCAAGAAAACCGTTGAATATTCAGTTTAAACACCCCATAACCAATTGTTTTCAAACCCTATATCCCCCTTTTTGCCCCCGAAATGAGCAATATGGGGAACAGCAGGTTTTCGTAGTTGATAAGAATCTCCAGCTTCAGTACTTTTCCGCCCTACAGCCAACGCCCCCATTAAAAATTTTACTCTTTCAACAAAACTCCTGTTTCCGATAGCAAGACTTGTGGTCCATTTGTCATCACGAATATTATTGCCATTTCCGAGAAAATCATCCACCCACTTTTGGTGATACTTTATGACGTCACCACAGGAATCAAAACCAAGTAGTGATGTAAGTTTCTGATAATTTATTAAGGCCTTCTTCCTTTTGGGTTAATGGATTTCATTATAACCACCAAAAGGCCATTCCGATGGATGATGAACAACCCCCGCCCTTACCATATTCAGATCAATATAGACGAGACATCTCAAAAGATGGTCTCCGTTTTCAATTGCTGTCGCATGATATCGGTCTTCCCAAAATGCACCCTTACGATTTTTTCGTTGATTAAATTCCTGGCCTGTTCTTCCTGCAATCAGTTTAATCGAATTTGGGATGACATCCCTTTCACTGCTTCCAACTACAAGAAGATGAATATGATTCGAAGTAACTGCATAATTCAAAATCACCAATCCATATCGTTTTTTTGCTTCATACAGCCATTGAAGCCATCTACTTCGATCCTTGGAAAATTTAAGCAAAAATTCCCGTTTGTGGCACCTGTGAGTGATGTGCCATATTTGTCCTGGTATATAGTGTCGTTGAACTCTCGCCATTAGTTCAATTGCCTATATGTTGCCCGTTTTACCCCCAAAAAGGGCGATATAGGCCCAAATCAAGGGGGGGCATTTCAAGAGCATTTCGCTTGATATCAGTTAGTTATCTTGGTCCGACCCCCATTCATATTCATTGTTCCCTTCAACTTTTAAACCGAACGCCTGAAATGACCTGCCGAAAAAGCGTCAGCTTTTTGGGCCAGAGTCTATTGATTGGTTGTGCGCCCTATATTACAAGAAGCTTGAAAAAAGTTCGCACATATGCTAACTTAAAATAATGCGAAAAATTAAATTTTATACTCGATGATCCAGTTTTTCGAGCTTGACGAAAAATCCGGTTATCGTTAAGCTGCTGCTCGGTACCTGAGAGAAGGCGAGGGCTGAAAGTTCCCCCAGATTCTCGCGTTCATATGTTTGCCA
>JAQWFD010000032.1 GCA_028704555.1 Desulfobacterales bacterium | reverse complement strand
TCTGGCAAACATATGAACGCGAGAATCTGGGGGAACTTTCAGCCCTCGCCTTCTCTCAGGTACCGAGCAGCAGCTTAACGATAACCGGATTTTTCGTCAAGCTCGAAAAACTGGATCATCGAGTATATACAATTAATTCAGATACGCGACTTAGGGCCAAATCCTGTGCCTGTGTATATTCCAAAAGACCTGGCATCAAAGTTTTGCACCAAAGGGGATATTCTACTTGGACGATATGGCGCATCAGTAGGAAAGCTTTTTTGGGCATTCGATGGTGCATATAATGTTGCTTTAGCAAAAGTTATACACTCACCTAAAATTATCTGCCCTAAATTCTTATTTTTGACGCTTGAATCAAATGTTTTCCAAAGACATCTCTATTCGGCGAGTAGATCAGCACAGGCTGGTTTTAACAAAGGGGATATTCATCCAATTGTTCTTCCTTTTCCTCCATTTGCAGAACAAAAACGCATCGTAGCCAAAGTCGATGAGCTGATGGCACTGTGCGACAAACTGGAAGCCCAGCAGCAAAAACGCCGCAAGCTGCAAGCCCTCACCCGCACCACCGCGCTGGACGCACTCGCCAACGCCCAAAGCTCCCACGAACTCAAAACCGCTTGGTTGCGGGTTCAGGATCATTTGCCGTTGCTGTTGGATGGGCCGGATAGTGTCGATGCCTTGCAAAGCTTGCTCGCGAAACTTGCGGTTCGAGGTTTTTTTTCTAAATCCTCACAGGATAATGTACAACTTGAATCTATTATCACAACAACGAACAAGGTACGAAAAGAGTACATGAAAAAAAAGTGGCTGAGGAAACAAAAGGTCGTTGGCAAAGCTAAAATCGAAAATCATATCTATCCCAGACACTGGGCGGTTGTTGCGTTTGATGAAGTTGCCATTGTAATTGGAGGAATCACTAAGGGCAGAAATTTAAAAAATCGGAAGACAGCTTTTTACCCATATCTTCGGGTTGCAAATGTACAAAGGGGTTACTTTGATCTTTCTGGAATGAAAGAAATTGAAGTACCAATGGATGAATATGAAAAGTACCAGCTTATGGAAGGAGACCTACTGATAACCGAAGGTGGTGATTGGGATAAAGTGGGTCGTACGGCCATCTGGCATGAACAGATTGGACATTGCTTACATCAAAACCATATTTTTAAGGCTCGCGTGCCCTCAGAATTGATTCTGAATGAATGGGTTGAGTTAGTCTTTAACTCAGATGTCGGCAGAGACTACTTTGCAGGTGCTTCAAAGCAAACAACGAATCTATCCTCAATTAATATGACCCAACTTAGAAATTTTTATTTTCCGGTTCCGCCTCTCTCGGAACAAAATGAAATTTTAAAACGCCTTAAACTTATGATAGAAATATCCCGAACACTGCATAACCAATTGCTAAAAGCACAAACCGTTTCTGGATTTTTTGCTCAATCCGCCATCGCCGCAATCACCGGCACCCACATCAAGGACAAAGAGACCATGAAAGCCCCTGAAACCGAACTGGTAACCAAGCTGAAACTGGCGGCAAGTCCCAACAACCAGTACCATGCACCGCTTTGCGCCATCCTGGCCGGACACCGCGGTGAACTCTCGGCAAAAGCGTTGTGGAACTATTCGGGACTTACGATCGACGGATTCTACCAGCAACTGAAAACCGAAATGGCACGCGGATGGATCGTGGAACCCCAAAAAGCGCGGGTCATTGAAAAGGCGGTTGCGCTGGAAAACGCGGGGGTGCCCTGATGCCCACCTGTTGGATCATCGCCGGTCCCAACGGCTCGGGCAAAACCACCTTTGCCCTGGATTATCTGCCCAAGGTGGCCGGTTGCACCCATTTTCTCAACGCGGATTTGATCGCCTCCGGTCTTTCGCCCTTGGCACCGGCGCGTGAGCTTGTGGCGGCAAGCCGAATTTTTTTGAAAGAAATTGAAGCGAGCATTGCCGGGGGTGTGGACTTTGCCTTTGAAACCACCCTTTCGGGCCGGGGGCATTTAAAACTCATCAACCGCCTGAAAAAGGCCGGCTGGCAGGTCGAACTCATTTATCTGGCACTGCCCAGTATTGAAATGTCCAAACTGCGCGTTGCCGAGCGTGTTGCCCATGGGGGTCATGACATTCCGATAAAGGATATTGAACGCCGCTTTCCGCGCAGTCTCTGCAATTTATTATCCGATTTCAGCAGTGCGGCGGACCGCTGCGTCTGCTTTATGAATGATAGCGACGACCCGGTGCTGGTTTTCGAGCAACAGGGAGAAATCCGGAACATTCTTCATGACGAATATTTTACGCTGTTATCAAAGGAGTCAGGATTATGATTTCCACCCATAAAACAACCCCTTCGGAAAAAAACAAAGAGATATTAGAAACACTCAAAAAAACGGTGGCAGAAACCCTTGAGAAAAAGCGTAAACTTGGCCACTATTCGGTAATCTGGGATGGTAAAAAGCCCGTACAACAAGGTGCCGATGCGCCACTTTCCAAGGATTGACCATGCATATTCAACGGTTGAAGATCAGGGATTTTCGCAATCTGAAGGATTTTGAAATTTCGTTCACGCCATCGACAGAAGATCCTGATGGGGGCAGGCGCAATTTTAACTCCCACGCCGTTATCGGCCAGAATGGTTCGGGTAAGTCCAACCTGCTGGAAGCGATCATCACCATCTTCCGGGATCTGGATTTGAACAATGCCGCCAGCCTGGACTATGAGATGGATTACTCCCTGCGCGGCCATAGCATAAACTTGGTAGCCGCATCCGGAAAGAAACCCAAGGTGGTCATCGACGCTGAGCGCAGCTCTGCGGTTGCTTTGGCCGAGCATGCCCGGGAGTACCTGCCGTCCCACGTTTTCGCCTATTACTCCGGCAAGAACGAACGCATCGAGCAACTGTTTCAGGCCCACCAGAAACGATTCACCCAACTGCTGCGCAATGATCAGGACGAACTGATCCGCCGCCTGTTCTATTGCCGGGGCGGCCACAGCCGGCTGGTATTGCTGGCCTGTTTGTTGTCCCGGGATCCGGTGTTCACAAGCCTGCTGAAAGACCTGAACATTCTCGAGCTGGATTCGGTCTTGTTCGTATTGAAACAACCCTATCACCTGAAACGCACCCTGAATGAAGACGACCTGCTCAATGGCGACAATCGCTTCTGGTATGCCCGGGGCACGGTGGTAATCGGGTTTCTGGACAAGTTATGGCAACTGGCCGTCGCGCCAATAGACGAAGTCAAATCAAAACAGCTGGATTTCCGGGGCCGCAGTGAAAAGCAAGCGCAGCTGTATCTGTTTCTGCCCGACAAGCAGGCGCTGGAAAAGCTCGGCGAACTGGTCGGCCCGCCGGAAATCTTTTTCCGCTATGCCGAAGGCGCTTACATCGGAGATCTCATCGACGAGGTACGCATCAGCGTCAAACACAAAGACAGCCAGGGCAATATCAGCTTTGACCAACTCTCCGAGGGCGAGCTGCAACTGCTGACCGTGCTGGGGTTGATGCGCATCACCAGTCAGGATCACTGTCTGTTCCTGCTGGACGAGCCCGATACCCACTTGAACCCCATCTGGAAACTGCACTACTTTGACAAGATTCAAAACGTCCTTAAACAGAATGAAGACAAAACCCTGACGGGCGATTCGCAAATCATCATCACCACCCACGACCCCATGATGGTGGGTAGCCTGCGCCGTGAACAAGTGCGTATTTTTCACAAAGAAAACGGCAGATTGATTGTTGACATGCCGGACCAACATCCGCAAGGCATGGGGGTCACAGGCCTGCTCAAGAGTGAGCTGTTCGGCCTGCGCTCCACCGTGGACTCGGAAACCCTGCGCCGCCTGGATCGCCGCAACTACCTGTTCGCCATCGGTGATCGCTGTACCAAAGCAGAGGATGAAGAGCTCAAGCACCTGAGCGACGAACTCTCCGATCTGGGTTTTGCCAAAGATTTTAAGGACCCCTATTATGCCAAATTTGTGAGCAAGATGGCGCAACACACCAAATTTCACAAGGAGATTCTGACGCCGGAGGAACAACAAGAGCAGGATGCCATCGCCGATGTCATCATCGATGAAATTTTGCGGGAGGAAAAGGCCGAATGATCTTTATTGATTTTGAAGGCAAAACGCCCGCTAATACCCCGGCACACCCCGATTTCCCCAGCTGGAAGCCTTGGACCCAGGAACGCTGGAATCAATGGCTGCAGACATCCCAAGACTATGCCGAACAGTTGCAGTCGCTGCATCAACAGGGAAAAATGGCAGAGCGCAACCAAATTATCGACGATCACGCCGGCCATTGGGGCAAGCTGAAGCTCTGGTTGCAGGTGCTTTCCTTAGGCAAGTGCTGGTTTTCCGAAGTGCGTGAACTCTACTCCCATTACGATGTGGAACATTTCCGTCCGAAAAAAGAAGCCAGAGAATTGGACGGCACCGTGCGCGATGGCTATTGGTGGCTGACGTTCGATTCCACAAACTTCCGGCTCTGCGGCAATGTCGGCAACCGTAAGAAAGGCGGCTGGTTTCCCCTGAAAGCAGGGACCAACTGCTCGGTATTCGATAATCAGTGCGAAGAGTCTGAATCTCCCTACTTGCTCGATCCTACCGACCTGTATGACGTCAATTTGATTGCATTTGACGAAGAAGGCAACGCCATACCCGCCCCACGCGACTCCGAATGGGAGGCACAACGGGTGGATGAAACGATCAAGCGCTTGAAGCTCAACGAGCATGAGCCTTTAACTGAAGAACGCAAGAACATCTGGCAAACTGTTTCCCGCGAGATCGAGCAATATCTCACAGCAAAATTACGTTGTAGCGGAGGCAATAACCCGGCTGCAAAAGAGAAAGTGCGATATCATCTCAAAACCATTCGAGCGATGACCCGCAGCAGAGCAGAACTGTCAGCCGTTGCTAAATGGTGTCTGATCTTTCGTAACGATCCGCAGTTGTTGAGGTTGATAGCGTGAACATCCGATACGAACCACCATGCATGATAAAACACAAAAAAAACAGGTAAATTATGCTATTTTACCAAAGAGCACACCAGATTGCTTAACGTGCTTTCCATGATTGTAACGTGTCCTAACGTCGTCCTTTCAGGACTCATGCCCGTATGGTTAATTCAACCGGCGGTTAAAACCACCGGCTATACGACTCAACCCCTGTCGGGGTTCCTGTTGAAATCAATTTCGTTTAACTCCATAATTGTTTTGCATAACGGATTGCGTTTTATCCATGGCCTCGAATGACAATCCAGCTACAAAATCGCGGTGGCCCCCTATCGCACAATCAGGAACCTTCTCCAAAAATAAATCCTTTCCCATCCTCTGTGATCGCTGAGAGCTCTGTGGCAATTTTTCCCTTTTCGAACAGATAACCAATTCCCCGACAAACCAAGAAAAGTTTCTTTATTCACCGTTTACTCCATGCTGCCGACTGCATACTCTCTTTTTCCTGGCGAATCTTCCCATTTCGGACGTCACGAAATATCCCCCCCCCCCTCCGCGTTCCTTGCGCCTCAAGCAAAGCGGGCGGGGAATCTTCTTTTTTTGCGCCTTCGCGCCTTTGCGTGAGATATCTTTCATCCTGTCTTAACCACACCCAAAAAGGCTGTATTAACCTGAACCGCAGAAACAGAAACAACATTCCCCAAAATTTCAAATTCCGCCCACTCCCCTGCCCCGGTCAAGGCTCCGGTACTGAATCGCCTCGGAAACATGTTCCATTAATATTTCCGGCCGGTTTTCCAGGTCCGCGATCGTCCGGGCCAGTTTAAGCACGCGGTTATAGGCACGGGCTGACAGCGACAGTTTTTCCATGGCGACTTCCAGCAGGTTTGAAGCGGTTTTATCAATCCGGCAGAAGGCATTGATATGCCGGGTGCCCATCTGGGCATTGCAGTAAATAGGGGCGCCGGCAAAGCGGTCCGACTGGATCTTCCGGGCCGCGGCCACCCGTTCCCGAACGGTTTCCGAAGATTCGGATGCGATTTTTTTCTTCAGATCCCGATAGGGAACGGCCGGCACATCCACATACATATCGATGCGATCCAGCAGCGGACCCGATACCCTGGAGCGGTATTTCTGAATTTGATGCAGACTGCAGGTGCATTCATGTTTCGGATCTGAATAGTATCCGCACGCGCATGGATTCATCGCGGCGACCAGCATGAATGAAGACGGATACGTAATGGTGAACGATGCGCGTGAAATGGTAACCTGCTTATCTTCAAGCGGCTGGCGGAGTACCTCCAGCACATGCTTCTTAAACTCGGGAAGCTCATCTAAAAACAGCACCCCGTTATGCGCCAGACTCACCTCCCCGGGCCTGGGGACATGGCCGCCACCAATCAGGCCGGCATCGGATATGGTATGATGCGGTGCCCGGAACGGCCGTTGCGTGACCAACGCCTGATCTTTTTCAAGCAGGCCGACCACGCTCAGAATTTTGGTGGTTTCGATGGCCTCGTCAAATGTCAACGGCGGCAGAATTCCTCGAAGCCGCCTGGCCAGCATGGTTTTCCCCGAACCCGGAGGCCCGGTCATCAGTAGATTATGCCCTCCGGCAGCGGCAATTTCCAGTGCCCGTTTGGCATGTTCCTGGCCCAGCACGTCAGAAAAATTTTCCTCTATTCGGTCCGGTCCGTCCAGAATCCCGTTCGAATCGATTTCTTCAGGGATAATAGCCGTCCCGAAACGGAAATATTCAACGACCTCTGAAAGATGATTTGCCGCCAGGACTTTAATCCCACTGACCACGGATGCTTCCTGACGATTATCGCTGGGCACGACAATCCCCGAATATCCCGCCTGTTTTGCCGTCAGGGCCATCGGCAGCACACCCCTGACGGACTTGATACGCCCGTCCAGAGAAAGCTCACCCAGAATCAGATATGCTGACAGGGTGTTTTCCGGAATAATCCCGGTAGCCGCCAGTATTCCCAGCGCAATGGGCAGATCAAAGCCCGTGCCTTCCTTTTTAATGTCGGCCGGGGCCAGATTTAGCGTAATTCTGTCATCCGGAAAGTTATACCCGGAATTGTGTATCGCGGATTTAACCCGTTCCTTGCTTTCCTTGACGGATGTTTCCGGAAGTCCAACCGTTGTAAACGATGGCAGACCGCATGCGATATCGATTTCAACTTCCACCAGATACGCATCAATTCCGATCACCGCACTGCTTAATACTTTGGCCAGCACACTTCCTCCTTCCGGCTCTTTTTAACGCACGGGTTACATTAATCCCGATTTATTTATCCCCCTGTTAAAAAACCTGAGTTTTCAATCATATTGCCGAGACCCTTACTGCCCGTAAAATTTTCTTTCCTTATCAAACCAAAAAGGCTATTATTCCTACAATTAATCGTTAAATATTATTTCAGTAACCAAGACGGGGTGTTGCTGCCGGCTGAAAAACAATTCGTCATCCGCCGGATACTTTTTTTTACCGGTTTGATTGTAGCGGGGCAGCGTTTCATCTTTACACATAACTATTTAAACCGTAATACAATATAGCCATAAATTCTTTGTACATACTTAATTAAACAATCGCTTTAAAAGCAATATTAAATATGACATATGAATTGCTTGCAAGTCAATCCTGACAAAGTATCAAAAAAAAAATATCTGCGGTTTTGCCCGCGTCAGGCCAAAAAAACAAGCCTTAAAACACATGGACCATACATACTGTCAAACGCATTATCTTATCAAAAACATGTCTACCCGATTCTGGTCCCTGAAGAGGATACATTACCCATGAGTATATATTTACGGCAGCGAACGATTTCCAGACCGGCCACCTGTTCAGGAATAGGCGTCCACTCAGGCAGAGAGGTCAGCCTGACAATCAAACCGGCACCCGTTAACCATGGCATCAAGTTTATCCGAACCGATCTTCCGGGCAGACCGGAAATAGCTGCTCATTTTAATAAGGTCGTGGACACCAGCCTCGCCACGGTTATCGGATATGACGGTGTTATCATATCCACTATCGAACATATCATGGCCACGTTTTCCGCGTTCTCGATCGACAACGCGCATGTTGAAGTCAATGACTATGAGTTGCCCATCATGGATGGAAGCGCCGCCCCGTTTGTATCCATGATCAGACAGGCAGGCGTTATTGAGCAGGAAGCGCCAAGATATTTTTTTATTGTTAAAAAAACCATCGCATTGCATCAGGGGGACAGGAGCGTCGTTATTTATCCGTCACCCATTTATAAAATTACCTGCAACATCGATTTTAAACATCCCCTGATCAATCAACAGTCCCTTACAATCGATGTCACTGAAAAAACGTTTGAAAACGAAATTGCCGGAGCCAGGACATTCGGGTTTCTTCATGAACTAGAATATCTGAAAAAATATGGATTTGCGCGGGGAGGGGCACTGGATAACGCGATAGTGATCGACAAGCATAATATCCTCAATCCGGATGGGCTGAGATTTCCGGATGAATTCGTGAGGCACAAGATTCTCGACTGCATAGGGGATTTTTCTCTCCTGGGAATGCCCATTTTAGGACATGTGGTGGCAACGCGATCCGGACATTTTTTCAACCACGAATTCCTTAAGCAGTTTTTCAATCAGAAGGGGTCATGGGAAACGTCGTGTCTTCATAAACTCAGTGAACCGGGCAGTTGCGCAACAAAACATCTTGCCATTTGAGGGGGCTTTCGCTATGAACCTGAAGCATATCGTATAACAATAAGAACGGCTGAATGTTCCATGAGGATTTTCTGCAGCATCACAGTCAGATGCCTGAACCGGTTTTAGCTGCCATTGATATGGCCTTACTGAATTTGCACCGACGATTTATTATGATAAAAAAGACACATCGAACCATTGCAATGTTGATAGCGGGGCTGCTGATTTTTTTACAGGTAACCGCTTTTGCACAGGATGCCAGGCTGGCCGATATTATCGTGACAAACACCCGGGATGATCTTCTCGTCTATCTGAACGTGGAGGGGGCATTCAGGGAAAAAATAAAAACAGCGATTTTCAGCGGCGTCCCCACCACATTCTCATTTTTCATAAACCTGTACCAGACCCGTGGATTCTGGCTTGACAAGCGTATTGCCGATATCGAGGTCAGCCACACGATCAAATACAATACGCTGAAAAAAAATTTTGTTATCACCCGCTCCTGGGACACGAATAACCCCGCCATCACCGATTCATTTACCGAAGCCCGAAAACTGATGACCGAAATCGACAGCTTACGGATCATCTCTCTGAATAATCTGGAAAAAGGGCGGCAGTATCAAATCCGGGCAAAAGCCGAACTGAGCAAACGCACCCTTCCTTTTTATCTTCACCATATTTTATTTTTCATGTCATTATGGGATTTTAAAACTGATTGGTATACCATCGACTTTATTTATTAACCATACAGGTATACCGTTATGATTCCCAAAACTCCGCTCTTACAATCACTGTCTGAAATTTCAGAAGCTGACCGCAGACGTAGAAAACGCGAATGTATAATAATCATTGCCATTATCGCAGTGGTTACCGCGCTTACCTTTGCCGAAAACAGAGTCATCCACTTTGGCGCGGACTTTCCCGTTTCAAATACGATTCTGATGTTTGTTTTAATCAACATCAATCTGCTTTTATTGCTTTTATTGATTTTTCTCGTATTCAGGAATTTGGTCAAACTCCTGTATGACAGAAAGCGCAATGTAATGGGGGCGAAGCTCCGCACCCGCCTTGTGGTGACGTTTATATCCCTGACCCTCCTGCCGGCAGTCATTCTTTTTTTCTTTTCCATCAATTTCATCACATCCAGCATCGCCTTCTGGTTTAACGTACCCGTTGAACAGGCACTTGAAAATTCAATAAATGTCGGCCGACGTCTGTATTCGTACACAGAAGAAAACAACCGTTTTTTTCTGGAACAGATTGCCTGTCAAATCCAGACCAAAAATTATCTGGCGCCTGAAAAACTCGACGAGCTGTCTCATTATATTCAGGTAGCTCAACGGTCATTTAACATTCATGCCGTAGAAGTATACGCCCAGAATTATAACCGCATCAGCCTGTCTGTTTCTCCCCAGCTGGAACAGCAAACGATTGAACCTGTCTCAAGAGATAGCCTTCGTAAAAATCCGGAAAAAATGCCTGTCAGATCCATTTCCCAGGCCGTTGACTCCGGCGAGCTCATCCGGACCATCGGAACCGTGCCGTTTGGAGAACCGCACGCTCAAGCCAATGCATTTGTCGTGCTCTCCGTACTGATTCCACCGGATCTATCCGCACACATGGCATCCATATCAAGAGGCGTGGAGCAATATCAGCAGATCAAACTGATGAAAAAGCCCATACAGGTGACGTATTATATTACATTGTCCATTGTCGGGCTTCTGGTTGTTTTCTGTGCCATATGGTTCGGCTTTTACCTGGCCAAAACCATCAGCATCCCATTAATGGAACTGGCAGAAGGAACCCGGAGAGTGGCCGAAGGCGATCTGAGTGTCAGCATCAGCCGGGTTGCCGATGATGAAATCGGAACGCTGGTTGAATCATTTAACAAAATGACCCGGGATCTGAGAAACAGCCGTGAGCAGCTGCAGCTGTCCGCCCACAAACTTCAGGAACAGAATGCGGAAATCGAGGAACGACGACAGTATATGGAAATTGTACTGAAAAACGTCTCTGCCGGGGTCATCACGCTGAATGCTAACGGCATCATTACCACCATCAACACATCAGCCGAAAAAATGCTGACCCTTAAATCCTCGGAGATTCTCAACAAAAGCTATAAAAATCTGTTAAAAACCCATTTTTTGGACATGACGGACGAATTGATTGAAACGCTCAGCGTTTCCAGATCCGATGCCGTGGAACGCCCCCTTAAACTTAAAATCAATGGACGGCCCAGAAGCTTTCTGGTGCATGTCAATGCCCTGAAAAACGATATGGGCAATCATATCGGCATCGTAATGGTGTTTGACGATCTGACCGAGCTGGAAAAAGCCCAGCGAATGGCAGCCTGGCGCGAAGTGGCCCGCCGCATCGCTCACGAAGTAAAAAATCCGTTAACACCGATCTCGCTCTCGGCACAGCGGCTCCAACGAAAGTATTCAGGGAGCCTTAATGAAAAAGTGTTTGACGAGTGTACTCAAATGATCATAGATCATGTGGACTTGATTCGTAACATCGTCAATGAATTTTCCGCCTTTGCCAGATTCCCCACGGCCTCCCCCCTCAGCTGCCAGCTGCCACCCATTATCAACGAAACCATTGCCCTTTATAAAGAAGGGCATCCTGACATTCATTTTGACTTTCACTTGCCAGACCAGATACCTGAACTGAAAATTGACCGAAAACAGATCAAGCAGGTCTTTATCAATCTGATTGATAATGCCGTCAGCGCGCTGAAAGAACAGGGCTGTGTTATGATCTCTCTGTCTCACGATCCGATTCTGAACCTGATTCGGGTGGAAATCGCCGATAACGGCCCCGGTATAACCGATGAGCTGAAGACCCGGTTATTTGAGCCGTATTTTTCGACAAAATCATCCGGTATGGGGCTGGGCCTGACCATCGTCAATACGATTATTACCGATCACAACGGAATGATCCGGGTTCAGGACAACCAGCCGCGCGGGGCAAAATTCATCATTGAACTGCCGACATGATTTTTTGATTAAAACCAATTCAGCTCTTGGTTGAAAAAGCACATTATGATATTTATCATTAATTTCTCGGATCCATCCAACACCATACAAAGGAATGACTGATGTTTCCTTCTATTTTGATTGTTGACGATGAACCGTCGATCCTGCAATCGTTAAGCGGGCTTCTCTCGGATGAAGGCTTTGAGGTCTCTACAGCCTCTAACGGATATGAAGCATTGAAAACGATAGAAATGGAATCCCCTGATCTTGTTTTACTGGATATATGGATGCCGGGTATTGACGGCATTGACACGTTAAAAGAAATCCGGAAAATCAATCCGCATATCCCGGTCATCATGATTACAGGTCACGGCACCATTGAAACCGCTGTAAAGTCATCAAAAATAGGCGCTTATGACTTCATTGAAAAACCGCTTTCTATCGATAAAACCATCGTCTCCATCAACAATGCCCTGAATTTCAGGCGGCTTGAGGAAGAAAACCACTATTTACGAAAAAAAATGATTGAAAAACATTCGATAACCGGAAACAGTCAACCGATTATTGAACTGAAAAAACAGATCGCGCTGGTTGCACCCACGGATGAGGGTATTCTGATCAGCGGCGAAAACGGAACCGGCAAAGAACTGGTCGCCAGAACAATTCACCAGTTCAGCCGCCGTTCAGAGCATCCAATGATTGATATTCATTGCGCCATGATTCCGGATGAGCACATCGAAAGTGAACTCTTCGGTCATGAAAGAGGGGCATTCCCCGGCGCTGCCGCTAAAAACATCGGAAAATTTGAACTGGCTTCCAAAGGAACCATTTTTTTTGACGAAATCGCAGATATGAGCCTGAGAACCCAGGGCAAAATCCTCCGGGTGCTGGAAGAACGCAAATTCCAACGGCTGGGCGGCACACGAACCTTTAACGCAGATATCCGGGTCATCGCCTCGACGAACAAAAATCTGGAAAAAGAAATCGAAAAAGGATCGTTCCGGGAAGATCTGTATTATCGTCTCAATGTCATACCGATCGAAGTTCCGCCACTGAGACATCGACTCGATGATCTTCCACTGCTGATCAACCTGTTTCTTGATGAATCGGCCATACGGCTTCCATCTCAAAAAAAGACCATATCACCAGGGGCGGTTCAAATGCTCCGCCGCTACGACTGGCCCGGGAATATCCGGGAACTGAAGAACCTTGTTGAACGGTTAACCCTGATGGTCACCACCGCCATCATTGACGAGTCTGACATCCCGACGCCCTACAACCCGATTGACCGGCGTTTAAATGATTCCATCGAAGACAGGCTCTTTTCCGTTGATAAACTCGATGAAGCCAAAGCCTTGTTTGAAAAAGAATTCATTCGGAGGAAACTTGAGCAGCATCAGCATAACATCGAAAAAACCGCCGCTGTTTCAGGTATCGAAAAAAATTATTTATACGCCTATGTCAACAGGTTAAAACGCCAATCGCCTGTTTGACGAACAGGTTATAAGGATGTTGCTTTGAGAGTCATCGCGGGAAATCTGAGAGGCAAAACACTTTATTCGGTTCGGGGCACAGATGTCAGACCGACGGCAGACCGTCTGAGGGAGTCTATTTTCAATATTTTATACGGACAAATCCATAACAGAACGGTACTGGACCTGTTTTCCGGAACAGGGGCGCTTGGAATCGAATCTCTGAGCCGGGGAGCCGATCATGCGGTGTTCATCGATAACAATACCGCTGCATTGTCTATAATCAAACGAAACATCGAATCCTGCGCGCTTGAAAAGCAATCAACTGTCGTCAGATGGGATATCAGCAAAAATCTGCACTGTCTGGCATCCTTACAAAAAGAGTTTGATCTGGTATTAATGGATCCGCCATATAATCGAGGTCTTCTCAGGCCGGCGCTGTACCATCTTCATCTGAGCAGGCTGCTCACAGCCGGTTGCCGGATCGTGGTGGAGCACAGCCCTCTGGAGACGGTTCCGGAGGATTTAACCATGTACACATGTGACGATCAGAGAAAATACGGCCATACGCGGGTCACTTTTTTGACCTATCAATAACGATGACACCCCGGCATCCGTTCGATGCCGGGATTATACAGGAAAGCGGAGCCCATGCAGAGAACAGCGATCTATCCCGGTTCGTTCGACCCTGTCACCAACGGACATATTGACATTGTCAGAAGAGGGTTAAAATTATTTGACAGGATCATCGTGACCATTCTTCACAATCCGGCCAAGCAGACGCTTTTCAGCGTAGACGAACGCCTGGAACTGATGGAACTCAGCCTGAAAAAATATCCAGACGTCGAGGTGGCCGCCTTTGACGGTCTGCTGGTGGATTATGCTGTCAAACGAAACGCCCATGCCATTCTCAGAGGTATGAGGGCTGTATCCGATTTTGAACTTGAATTTCAGATGTCGCTCATGAACCGAAGGCTGAACCGGGAGATTCAAACCGTGTTCCTGATGACCGGACTTCAATGGATCTTCACCAGTTCTTCTATTATCAAAGAAGCTGCCCGGTTTGGGGGAGACATCAGCCGGATGGTTCCGCAGGTCGTGAATCAACGGTTGAAAGAAAAATTTGCGGCAATGAAAGAATCCGACTGATATGGATATTTGGCAATTATCGATATTTTGTAAGGTAGTCGAATTGAAAAGCTTTTCCAATGCGGCAAAAGCCGTCTGTCTTTCCCAGCCGACCGTCAGCAGCCACATCAAGGATCTGGAAGAACATTTTTCATGCCGGCTCATCGACCGGCTATCCAAAGAAGCGGTCCCGACTCAGGCAGGCAAACTCCTCTACGGTTACGCGTGCCGGATCATTGCTTTAAAAAAACAGACAGAAACCGCTCTGTCTGAATTCCATGGAACCATCAAAGGGCATCTGACAATCGGGGGAAGTACGATCCCCGGTGTTTATGTCCTTCCCAGATTAATGGGCGCATTCAAGACAAGTTATCCCGACGTCACCCTATCCATACAAATCGCAGATACGGAAAGCATCATTCACGAAATTCTGGCCGGCAATCTGGATTTCGGTATTGTCGGCGCCCGGACCGGCAATAAAAGCATCCATCAGGAGCTGCTGATTGAAGATGAAATGCAGCTTATCGTTCCTTCCGATCACAAGTGGGCGGGGAAAAAAAGCATCGCTTTAAAACACATCTTCAAGGAACCCTTTATCGTCCGCGAACGTGGCTCCGGCACTCTGGCCTCACTTCAGTTCAGTCTTTCTCATATTGGATATGGTATCGATCACTTTAATATCAGCGCAGAGCTGGGCAGTACGGAGGCAATCCGGCAGGGCATCAAAAATCATCTGGGCCTTTCAATCCTGTCTTCTCTGGCGGTTGCAGAAGATCTGCAGACGGGCAGCCTTAATGCGGTTTCTATTTCCGATTTGAATTTAAAACAGTTTTTTTATATCACCCGGCACAAACATCGCAGCCTGCCCCCGCTTTGTGAAACATTTATTGACTTTATCTGTCATCAAATCAACCCATAAGGGTCTTGCCGGACACTGGCATGCAAACCGGGGACATGTCGGGTTAAAACAAATATTTGATCAGTGCAAACCCCGCCACGATCAGCACGGTAACTCCCACAGCCAGCATATTGAAATATTTATCAATAAAGGTCTGTATTTTCGCACCGAAGGTGTATATCAGCGCGCCGATCAAAAAAAACCTTGCCGATCTGGACACCGCTGAAGCCACTGTAAATACGAGAAAATTAATATCAAACGCACCGGCGGAAATCGTAAACACCTTGTAGGGGATCGGCGTAAAGCCGGCAACAGCGATGGCCCACGCGTCATATTTTATATAAAGGGCTTGAATATAATCGAATTTATCGGCCAATCCGTACAGGCGGATGATATGATCCCCGATACCGGCCATAAACTGCCAGCCAATAAAATACCCCAGGCACCCCCCGGTAACCGAACCGACGGAACAGATCAGCGCATATGAAAACGATCTGGCAGGAGCGGCGATTGCCATGGCTATCAATAATATATCGGGCGGTATCGGAAAAAAAGAAGACTCGCAGAAAGCAAGAATAAAAAGAGCCCATGTTCCATATGGAGTTTGGGCCCATTTCAAAATCCAGTCATAGAGATTTCTCAGCATCTACGCTTCCCAGCCATGCTCACCCACCAGTTTTACAAACCGGCATCCCCCGAGATTTTTCGTATGAATCCCGTCTTCATCCCGGGTGATTCTGATAAGTTCCTGAGAATATTCATTTCCAACGGGAATCACCATACGTCCCCCGTCCGCCAGCTGATTCACCAGGGGCTGAGGAATTTCCGGAGCGCCTGCGGTCACAATGATAGCGTCAAACGGACTCTCATCTTCCCACCCGGTTGTGCCGTCGGAATATTTGGTCACGATATTATGGTAACGCAATTCACTGAACAGCCTGCGCGCGTTGACAAGCAAAGGATGGATACGTTCGATCGTATAGACACGAAATACAATCTGAGCAAGAATTGCCGCCTGGTATCCTGAACCGGTTCCGATTTCCAGCACCCGATCATCTTTGGTAAGTTCCAGCGCCTGGGTCATCTCGGCGACAATATAGGGCTGGGAAATGGTCTGCTGCTCACCGATTGGCAGGGGATAATCCCCGTAAGCCTGATCCATCAGTGCTTCACTTACAAACAGATGCCTCGGAACTTTACGGAATGCCGCCAGAACATTCGGATCGTTAATTCCTCGTGGCTCCAGCTGCCGTTTCACCATCTCTTCGCACAGGCGTTCATAGTTCATAATGGTTGTTTCCTCAATTCATGCGGGCCGGAATTATCATCCGATGGCCGCCGCCATCATCGGCACAATCCGCTTTCATAATGCCCTCAGGACTTCAAAAAAATCCGTCGGCAGCGCTTGCGATTCATTCTGATCCAGAATGTGGGGCGATGACGGGCTGATGTCTCAGTCCGCCCATAAGAGAGCTGGTTTACAGAAAAACAGCTCCCCTTTGTTTTATCAGGGATGAAACCGGCTGACCGGCTCTTTTATCCGTCTTATCCGGGCCCCTTCTTTTTTTCACACTATAGAATATTCCATGATTTTTCAACACAATGTTACTCCATCGCGAATGATAGTGATTGCCGTTTTTAAATTTTATCCATATATTATATCATTAAATCAGCGCACTGCGGGCGGACTGATGAGCACTTCTTTTGAGGAAAAAGACAAGCGGCTTTTATCTTATAATCTCCTCAAGGGTACAAAGCACACGGCATCCAAACGTAGCGCCACTCAGCCTGTAACAGACGGATAAAAATAATTAAAAAATAAAAAATCCCAATGCTGTCAAACTGCCAATCCGGGCCAGGGCAAACCAAACCCTTGGATCAGGATAAAAAGCATTTTTTTATAAAAACCGCAATGAAAAATCAGGAAACCATATGAATCGTGCACATCACCTTATCATTGTCTCAATACTGATGATACTGGTAATCGCAATCGGAACTGCCGGATACATGGCCATTGAAGGATGGGATCTTATCGATTCACTGTATATGGCGGTCATAACACTGACGACCGTCGGATATGGAGAGATTCACAAGGTCAGTAAAGCCGGACAAATTTTTACCATTTTTTTTATATTTACCGGCGTAGGCATTTCGATGTATGTTCTTGGGGCCGTTGTACAATTTGTGATTGAAGGACGGATTCAACAAATTCTCGGGAGAAGACGCGTGGACAAAAAGATACTGCAGCTGTCAGGTCATTATATCGTTTGCGGATATGGACGTATCGGACAGGTGCTGTGCAAAAAAATGACAACCCGGCACAAAGAACTCGTTATCATCGAAAATGATGCGGCCATATCCGAGGTACTGGATAAAGACACCCTGCTGCATATAATCGGTGACGCCACGGATGAATCCATACTGTTGAAAGCCGGAATTAAACAGGCGGCAGGCCTTGTCGCAGCACTGGGAACCGATACGAAAAATGTGTTTCTGGTTCTGACCGCCCGGCAACTGAACCCGTCCATTTATATTATGGCCAGAGCCAGTCATCACACCTCAAAATCCAAGCTCACCGCCGCCGGCGCAAACCAGGTGGAATTTCCGTACGATATCGGTGCCGCCAGAATGGCACAGCGGATCCTTCGCCCAACGGTGACAAGCTTTCTGGATATGGCATTTACCCATCACCGCAAAGACATCCAGATGGAGGAATTCCCGGTCGGTGCCCATTCACCGCTGGCAGATGTCATGTTGAAAGCCTCTGGCATCCGCCAGAATTACAATCTGATCATCATTGCCATTAAAAAAGACGACGACACCATGATGTTCAATCCTTCATTTGACACCATCCTCCGCCCCGGCGATACGCTTGTAGCCGTAGGAGAAGAGGCCAATCTCAAAAAACTGGAAAAGATTTTACTGCCCTGATATTTATAACCATTATCAATCGAGGGGCAGCTGGTTTTCGGATATTTTCAAATGACACCGCTTTTTTCGATAAAATCGGAATAAAATGATTGAAGCCGCTATATCTTGTAGATTACCCGTTCTTCTGTCACAATGATATCAACCTGTTTATCATGAGATTCCATTGGCACCTGGTCTACAATCTGGCTCTCAAACGCTAATGATACTTTTCGGGTCGTCATTGACAACTTTGGAATCAGTCTGTCATAATATCCTTCGCCTTTTCCGAGTCTGCTTCCCTTTTCATCGAATACGATCCCCGGAATGATAGCGATATCGATCCGATCGATGGGGACTTCTTTACACAGGGTCTGTTCCGGTTCCGGAATTCCCCTCACGCCGGGCTTCAAATCGGTGGCCAGCGTATCCACCTTGAAAAGTTTTATTTGTCGTTTTTCAGACCGGAATGCCGGAAGAACGACCAATTTATTTAAAGCAAAGCACCTTTCAATAATTCTTTTTGTCATGATCTCATGAGCACTGTTAATATAGAGCAACACAATGTTAGCCTCCAGAAAATTGGCAAATTCAAGCAACCGCTTTTCAACTTGACTTGTCTTTTCTATCAGCTCTTTTTCTGACAGCGCGTCTAATTTTTTTGCTACTTCGTCTCGTAAATTTTGTTTTTTTTCCCGAATTTCATCCATATCTCTTCTCCGTAGCAGTTAATTTTCAAATCTTGTAAGATATACATAATATTACAATAATGTCAACTTCCGATAATCATTGACTCAACTGACCGTACATGGTACTTTTTTAAGCGTATTTAGTCGAAATCAATGCCCCTGATTTCCAACGCTGTAAACAGTGTCTGAACGAACATCCGATAATTTTTACAAGCTCAAAGCGGCCGAAAGCTTTAACTGATTGAATGTATTCCGTATTCTCTGGATCTAAATTTTCGTCCGATGCGAAAACCAGAGATAGCCAGCGGTTTTCATTCGGACACTGAATGCATAAAAAGGACAGGGCAACATAACCGGATAAACGTTTCAAATTATAATTTTCACTAAAAATAGGAACTGTTATGCTGGAAATCAAGTACGTCAGACAGAATCTAATGGAAGTCCAAAAATCGCTTTCAACACGGGGAGAAATTGCTGCCCTCGACACCTTTATTCATTGCGATAACCAGCGCAGATCGATATTGGTTGAAATTGAGGATTTGAGACACAATCGAAATGTCGTATCGGATCAGATCGCCCGGATGAAAAAAACCGGTGAAGACGCTGAAGATCTGATGTCACAAATGCGCGAAGTGTCCACAAAAATCAAAGAACTGGACAAGTCACTGTCGGAATATGACGAAAAAACCAATGCCATTCTGATGCAACTGCCCAATATTCCTCACCGATCTGTTCCCATTGGCAAAAGCAGTGAAGACAACCCGGTCGTCCGGAAGGTCGGGGACCCTCCGGTCTTCGATTACGATCCCCTGCCCCACTGGACATTGGGCGAATCATTACAAATTCTTGATTTTGAACGGGCAGCCCGAATTACCGGCGCCCGATTTCCACTCTATTTCGGGGCCGGCGCCCGAATGGAAAGAGCCCTGATCAATCTGATGCTCGATACCCATACAACCGAACACGGTTATAAAGAGGTTCTCCCGCCGTTTATCGTAAACCGGGACAGCATGACGCATACCGGACAGCTTCCGAAATTTGAGGAAGATCTTTTTAAACTGGAGGGGTTGGATTATTTCCTGATCCCGACGGCGGAAGTTCCTGTCACCAATATCCATTATAACGAAATATTGGATGAGGATAAACTGCCGATTTTATACACTGCCTATACCCCCTGCTTTCGTTCCGAAGCCGGGTCATACGGAAAGGACACCCGCGGGCTGATCCGCCAGCACCAGTTTAACAAAGTTGAGTTGGTTAAATTCAGCGTTCCTGAAACCTCCTATGATGAGCTTGAAAAGCTTCTCATCAATGCGGAAACCATTCTGCAGAAACTGGAGCTCCCCTACCAGGTGGTTAACCTGTGCACCGGGGATCTGGGATTTTCAGCCGCCAAGACATATGATATTGAAGTATGGATGCCTGCTCAGGGCGTTTACAGAGAAATCTCATCCTGCAGCAATTTTGAAGATTTTCAGGCCAGGCGATCCAATATACGATTTAAGCGAAAAGGGAAAAAAGGGACCGAACTGGTTCACACACTCAACGGATCAGGACTGGCGGTCGGACGCACCGTAGCGGCTATTCTTGAAAACTGCCAGCAGGCCGACGGATCGGTCATTGTACCAAAAATCTTAAGACCCTATATGGGGGGAATGGAACTTATAAAACATGAAATTTGAAGATTTTCCAGAACATATTCAACCTTATTTGATACCGGAGCCCAAAGGCTCCCTGATTTACCGCTGTCTGGGTTGCGGGCGCGAGTACGGTATTGAAAAACTGCTTTATATATGTCCGCACTGTGGACAGGTGCTGCTCATCCATGATGAAAATTTTGACCGGTTAAAGCGGATTCCCGGAAAAACCTGGCATCAAATTTTTGATTACCGAAAAATGGTAAATATCCCCGCGCTTAAGGGGATCTACCGATATCACGAATTTATCGGATCGGTGATACCGCTCGAGGCCGTCATCTACCTCGGAGAAGGCCATACACCGGTCATCAAGGCAAACGATTTGCTGCAGCAGCAGGTCGGAATGCCGTTTTATTTTAAAAATGACGGACAGAATCCAAGCGCGTCATTTAAAGACAGAGGAATGGCAAGTGCATTGACGTATATCAACTTCCTGATCCAGCAGGGAATTGTATCCGACGTGCTGGCGGTATGTGCCTCTACCGGTGACACCTCTGCATCGGCTGCTCTTTATGCGGCCTATTTGCAGCCGCACATCAAGTCGGCGGTACTGCTTCCTCACAAAAAAGTTACTCCCCAGCAGCTTTCCCAGCCCCTCGGCAGTGGCGCGCGGGTATTTGAAATCCCGGGTGTATTTGACGATTGCATGAAAGTTGTCGAAGCGCTATCGGAAAACTACAATGTGGCGCTGCTGAATTCCAAAAATTCCTGGCGCATCCTTGGGCAGGAATCCTACGCCTATGAAATCGCACAGAATTTTGAATATGACATGGCAGACAAAGTCATGGTTCTGCCCATCGGTAATGCCGGCAATATTACCGCGGTGATGAACGGTTTCATGAAATTTTTCGAAGCCGGCATTATAAACACACTCCCCAAGATCATCGGGGTTCAGTCCGAGCATGCCAATCCGGTTTACCGATATTATCTGGAGCCGGATGCATCCAGACGAAAATTTATTCCCGTCACCGTAAAACCCAGCGCGGCTCAGGCGGCCATGATCGGAAATCCTGTTTCAATGCCCCGGGTCATCCATCTGGTGGATCAGTATAATACCCTGTCCGGCAGACAGAATGTATTCTTCGAGCAGGTCTCAGAGCAATCCATCATGGACTGGCAGATTACTTCCAACCGCAACGGCCATATTGCCTGTACCCATGGAGGAGAATCGCTGGCCGGACTTATTTGCGCGTTAAAGCGCGGAACCGTTACCGACCGGGAAACGGCGATTGTCGATTCTACGGCACATGCACTCAAATTTTCAGGGTTTCAGCAGATGTATTTTGAAAACGCGTTCCCGGAAGAATTTGGAATCACTGCAAAGGCACACTTGATCAATCGCCCGGAATTAATCCATCCCAAAAATCTGAAGGACGTTCCGGCTCCCGGCAAACCCCTGACAGGTGAGGCCATGGATCGATTTATTCAACGGGTATCGGATGATATCGCTTCAAAACTGGATTTGAAAAAAGTGTAATTTTCTATGATGCCAAACCGCCGCACCCTGTTATTCATCGGTTTAGTTCACATATGCATTTTTTGTTTCCCGGGTTCACCCGGATTTACATACAGTCGTGCACTGTCGTATAAAAGTTATGTGGTTCTAAAGGACGGGGGGCGGGATATTCTGTGTGATGCGTATACGGTACGCAGAAATGACTATGTACTGAAACTGTTCAGGGAACGCGGGGAAATCTCCCAGTCGGATTTCCCCGCGTTCCTGGCTATTTTCCAGCGTATCAACCCGCATATTCCGGACGTCAATCAAATTCAGCCCGACCAGGATGTATATATCCCCCTGAAGATATTATCCAGCGGGATGCTGCCCGGACAAGCCTCCGGAGTAGTAACCCTGCCGTTTGTCACCGTATCCAAAGCATGTGATATTATTAAAGCCTATTCTAAAACCTGTCAAATCAAAAAAGGCGATTATGTCTCACGCCTTATCTCAAATGAATTCGGAGCGTTTAACTCCCGTCAATACCGGGAAGGGATCAAGCTGTTTAAACAGATAAATCCTGAAATTACCGATATCAATAAAATCTACCTCAATCAGATTGTGCTTATCCCCCAGCGATCCCTTACGGATCGGCCCTGGTATTCCGAGCTGTTTGACCCATCCGGAAATGCAGTCAGCCGCCTGAAACATGGAAAAGCCGGGCCGCTGCCCCCCACGGGGACCATAACGGCCGAATTTAAAACATCGCCGGCGATTTCCGCGGCCGCTCCAATGAATCCACCCGAAACGCCGTATCACCTGGCCGCCTCCATCCTGCATGCCCGCTTGGACAAAAACGGAACGACCTATTTCCCCAGAAAGGGGCGTCAGGATTTCAAGCTGGATCTTTCCCGGTTTCCGGTCATGAATTTTGAAAAGGGCCGACGGCTCCTGTTTATCGAATCAGATGACAGAAATAATGAGACGTTGGATCTAAACTGCGTTAAATCCTTCTGGAAAAACGTCAGTACCGTCAAAATTGCCCCAAATCCTTCGGTGGCGCAACTGATGGATGCGATTTTTCAATCTCTGGATGCAGATGTCGCCAAAAACAAATTGACCGTTGCAGATGGCAATATAAACATTGATGTGTCGGCACGCTGGATCATTCGCCAACCCATGCCGGACACCAACATAACCGGCGACCGGATCTGCATCACGTTGATCGATCATCCCGAGCAGCGTACGCCCGACTCCTTATGCCGATACCTCAGAGAACATCTGATCGAAGTACAGGACAAACTGCCAGGCACTCAACCCAATACTCTAACGCCTGCAACTGATAGCCAACAGTCATCCAGTGCAGGAATTACCATTTCATCATCTGATCGGAAAAGCATCGTCAGCCAGATAGCCGAGGTCATGGGATCTGACTATGATCCCAATGTTACGTTCACATTCCCATACGCCGGAATCCAGATCAGCGCCATTTCCAACCTCATCACCGACCGTGACGGCCGATGCCTCCTGGTTGATTATGGTAATTTATATGGTGACGCCATCGACTCGATCCAACAGAACGGAATGCGGATCATTCAGATTCTGCCGGGCGATACGTTGCAATCGATTATCACAAAACTTATTTCCGCCATGGAGGTGCAATTCACCGAAGACCCGATATTTTATGGCGCCAGACGGCCGGCCCTTTACAATACGGCCATCACGATCCCGGGTTTTTTAGTTTCAGACTCAAAAAAGCGTAAAATGCTGTTAACTGCTGAAACGGTCAACAAGCATCTGCATCAATTTTTAAATGAACAACACATGGATGTCATCCAAATTCGTTATACGGACCATCATAAATTTTAAAGAGCAATGAACATGCTGACGGGCGGTGCGCCAGATGCGATTACTCGGCCCCTGATGCCTGTGAAAGGATAAAGACGCATTTTCTGCTATATACTGTCAAAGGAATCACAAAAATGAAACAACGCCATATCTGCTGCCTGTTAATGATTATCTGTCTGCTGACGATTTTATCCTGCGCCTCCGGACCTGACCGTGTACTTTTACGACAACAGGGCGAGGCATCGAGAAATCTGGCCGAAGCCTATATGGCCGATGGCAACTTCACATCGGCGTTGAGGGAGCTTTTAAAAGCGAAACCGATAATCCCCGACGATCCTTTTCTGCATTATGATCTGGGGATAGTCTATATGGCGAAAAAACGACATGAGTTGGCTATCGAAAGCTTCAAAAAAGCAATTGCGCTGAATCCGGATTATATCCCGGCCCGCAATAACCTCGGCACCGTATACCTGGCGCAAGAACACTGGGATGCGGCCATTGAAGTTTTCAAGGAACTTTCCGGCAATCTTCTCTACGGCACACCCCATCTCCCCCTATTCAATTTAGGATGGGCCTATTACAACAAAAAAGAGTATCGACTGGCTGAAAAATATTATCTGGAAGCATTGAAAATTGAGCCCAAGTTTGTCATCGCGATGAAAAGCCTGGCAAAGACCTATATTAAAATGGGAAAAATTCCAGAAGCAATTGATAGACTGGAAGCTGCCGTAACCATGGCGCCAAAGTTTCCGGAGTTGTATTTTGATCTCGGGGAGGCATACGAACTGGCAGGCGACAGGAATAAGGCCGTTTCCGCCTACCGGAAAGTGGTTTCCATCAACCCGGAATCTGATATTGGAGGCAGGGCCGCTGACAGATTAAAAAAATGACGCGATCGGCATATGGAAAGCAGGAATATATTGAATATTTTATAAGATCATTTTTTCAGCATGTTACATTCAAAAACCTAACCGGACACGACTGTGACGGAATGGGAGTTTTTCTGATATTTTTAGCCCGATGGCGATAAATTTTCTCCCATTCCCCACCCCCCAAGTGACAAAGCAGTTACCCGTTTCGACATTCCCTCTAATACTGGTAATATTCTGAAATAAATTAATATTTTTTGAGGAACATCTGATAATCAGACACCGTCTGCTTTACTTGTCCTAATCGACCGTGCCAGTAATAATCGCCGTATAAACAACGCCGTCCCAGGTGACTTTCGCTTCAACTGTTGTAATTTCAGCTGCATCTGTATCACCTGAATCACTGTCCGATAGAATAAATTCATATTCAATCAAGCCAAGCTGGCCCACAGCATCCGGCCCAACGGCATTCGTGTCAGCATAAAGATAAGACTTATTACCGGAAAGAGTTCCGGCTCCGGCGGTTTTTGAGACGCTTAATTTCGATCCGGATGTTAACGTATTTAAATTCCGGTCGCATACCAACAATTTAAACGTCTGTGATCCGCCATCGGGAATAGAAAAACCATCATCGACGGTTTGAAACAAGACAATCGGTGACCCGGTGATCAAAATCGGCATATGGCCAAATATAAATTTATTAGAATCCCATTGACCATTTTTACCCGTCCAGACGCCATCATCTATCGCATCGATGTATATTTCTTGGGGGTCAGGATTTCCAAGGGGAAGGGTTCCATCATCATATGTCCCATTTCCGTTATAATCGATAAACGGCTCTTCAACGGTATCAATAAAAAACTCTCCCGCGTCATACATGCCGTTCATATTCCCATCGACATAATGCTCCTCGCCTTTCGTGTAGACGAGGATATCGCATACCCCATCCCGGGGATTACCCGTTGAAACCCCATAGGTATTGAATACATAAGTCTGCAAAGCAGTTTCCCAAGCAAGCGGGGCCACATCCTCCGGAGCGGAAATACCGGAATAAATCGGTTGTTGCGTCCTGGCCACAACTGTCGCCGTACCATCAGTAACGAGTGCTTGGACATTTGTTGCCTCACCTGAGAATAATGCCAGACCAACCTCACAAGCAAATGAAACCTCTGTTCCATCAAGAACATTATAATTTCCAAATCGATCCGCCAAATAGGCTGAGATCAGAGTTTGTTCATCATTATATTTAAACCCCGGGAGATTGAATGTGCCAGCCGAGAGGCTGAACCATTTTGCGGAAGGCATGCCCCCCCCGATCGATACGACCGGGGCCTGGACCGTAATCGGTATTCCTGACGGGTTGATGGTGGCTCGGATGGTAACCGGCCCTGCATATGTACCACTGACCAACTGCACCTGGGCGATTCCGCCCGCATCGGTAGATACATCTATTTGATCTGGCGTGCCATCCCCGGACGGGTCGATATACTCACCGCCATTCGGTCCAGCCATCTGGATCGATACATTTTCTCCGGAAAGCGGATCACCATTGCTGTCTTTAACGATAAATTTTATAATCGATATCATGGCACCTGCGGTCCCCTGAAGTGCTATGATCTGAGGGTCGGCAGAATCAAATTCAATAGATGTGGCCGGCGCGTCAGATACGGTGACCGGAATCGTCCGGGAAGCGGTTCCCGAAGAGGCCACAATCGTAGCGATTCCCGGAGTAACTGAAGCTTGAAACGTTGCGGTTGCAACTCCACCGTTTGTGGTGGCACTTACTGATATGGTGCCGGATTCGGTATTTTCGACATCAAAGTTTACGGTGGTCCCGTTTTGCACCAGCGCCCCTTGGGCATCTTTTACAGTAGCGGTGATGGTGGACGTCCCCCGGACGATAAGTTCCTGGGGGCTTGCACTTAATTCAATGGACTTTGCCACCGCAGTTTCTATAATATTAATGGTAAAAACCTGATCGTTTTCTATCGTCCCTGCAGTTGCGGTGATTTGGACTTGTCCTGTTCTGCTTCTTGCGGTAAATGTGGCGGCAGCCACACCACTTCCATCGGTCGCTGCACTGCTGGTGATAAACCCTAAGGTTGGATTATCCAGAGTAAACAAAACGGACTGTCCGGCGATTGTATTACCGTTTGCCGAATATACGGTTGCATACACATTTGATGAATCACCGGGATTAATGTAATCTGAAGACAAATTTTCTGTTGATAGAATATTAATTGTATCCGGAGTGATACTTGATGAATCGACTTCAGACACGCCTGATCCGGACGATCCGGACGATCCGCAACCAGCCGATAAAAAAGAAAATACAATTAAGACCACAATTAGAAATACTTCCGTATTAATCCGAAATAACCTCATGAGATTTCCTTTTCAATTCTTCTTTCATTACTTATTTTAAACTTTTTTTTACAAAGCCATCAACATGTCACTCAGCGTGATCTTAAAACTTACAAAGCCCTTTGTTCCATCTTAACTATCCGCGGTGTAATGAAAATCAACAATTCTTCCTTGATATTACTGTCGCTATTGGATTTAAACAACCATCCGAATCCCGGCACCTTGGATAGTCCCGGCACGCTGTCTTTACTTTCATCTGTTTTAGATCTTATGATTCCACCAATGACCAACGTGTCTCCATCTTCAACCAGGAGCTCCGTTTCAGCTTCTTTAATACTGATAAATGGTTCCCCTGTTGAAAGCACGCCGGCGACATCATTTTTCTCAATTTTTAAAATCATATTGATTCGATTGTCGGGTGTGATATGGGGAGTAACCTCAAGAGTCAGATTGATATCCTTGTATTCGACAGAAATCGATCCATCCTCATCTTTAACCTGATAGGGATATTCAAGGCCCTGCGTTATTTTAGCCATTTTATTATCTAATGTTATAATTCGTGGGGCAGAAATTATCTTAATATCGTTTTCTGTTTCCAATGCCATGAGCTTAGCACTGATTGTAAGTGGGCTACCTAATATTCTGCTGAAATTCACACCAATGCTTCCCCCTTTTGTTTCATCAACAAGCGGAAGGTTCATGGCCAGATTCCATCCGTAAGTTCCCCCCAGCGTATCAAAGCCTCTTTGAGGACCAAGGCCCGCGTTATCCGCTGTATTTTCGATTCCTCCATCTGCCGACCATGAGGTACCGATTTCTTTTGCAATATCAGAACTGGCCTCAACGATCCGGGCTTCAATCATAACCTGCGGGGTAACCATATCCAGATGATTGACAATTTCTTTGGCTTTACGGATCGTTTCTGCCACATCCGTCAAGACGATCTGATTGGTGCGCTCATCAACGCTGATCGATCCCCGATCTTTGGAAATGATTGTCTCAAGATGCTTTATCAAATCATTGGCAGTGGAATAATTGACGGAAATATATTCTGTTACCAGAGGCTCCACCGCTTTTACCTGTTCCTTTGTTTTCTGCTCGGATGCAAGCCGGGCTCTTCTGGCATCTTCTTCTTTTTTAAGGGTTGCAATGGTGGCGATCCGGATAATATCGCCTTCCATGACGCTATTCAGCTGATTCATCCTGAGGATCAAATCCATCACCTGATCCCATGGAACCGGTTTGTCCAGGCTCAAGGTGACCTTGCCTGACACCTCTTTATCAATCGCAAAATTCTTACCGCTGACCTCCATCAATATGCGGAATACATTCTTGATATCGGTATCATAAAAATCCAGAGCGATCTTTTCACCGGTGTATTTTTTCCCTTTCGAAACGGCGTTGACCGACGGTTCAGATTCTGTCAGGGGCGGCAACGGCCTGTCATCGGCAACCCGGGCGACGACCTGCTTCCATGCCGGCAGGCCGGCATCTTCAAACGGCTTGGGAGGGATGGAGGATGCGTCAAAATGGACATTCAGAAGGCTGGCGGTTTGCTCAACATGATAAGGGACCGCTTCTCTCAACTCGATGGACACCATGGAAACATTCTTCATCTCCGGCGTCTGGATAGGGATAATTCGATCGACCGCGCTTTCAAACCGGGTGGTGATCAGTGCACGCTGACGGTAATCGGCAAGATTGGAATTATACAATTTGAGTTGAAGCAATTTGTCCGAAACTTTATTGATCTCATAATTAACAGGACGGGTGCTTCCGATAACAAGGGTCGATTTCCCCTCATCACCGGCGGAAAAATCTATGCGATTGATCCATACTGGCGCTTGCGTCTGATTTTTTTCCCGACGGGCTTCGAGGCTTGTAACCAGCCCGTTCAGCGGACCGGAGTCAATTTTTTCCGCAGCGGCATCTGAAACCGTTGTTTCCGTACCAATAAAGATCTCAAGGCCGGCATCGACCGGATGGACGGCCGCAGCGCCCAGATATGGATCATAGGTATCCAGTACCAGTCTGAAATTGCCTGAATCGCCATAATGCCGGATTCGTCTTACCCATCGTGTGTCGACATCGACGGTCTGCTCTCCGGAAAACGGGCTTTGAAGCCGGGATATATCAAACACGATTCGGGCGGGCTTTCCTTCGCCGCTTTTGATTGTAAAAGATTTATAATCTAAAACGGGCTTCCGGGCATTGAGCATAATTTTAAGACCGCTGTTCAGACGCTCAACGGTTATGGTCTGCAGCTGATTATCATCAGAAAGCGGTTTATTTTGATTTGAAACGGTAACGCCTTCGGCAGGATTAAGGGCAATGCCCGGTTTTTTTTCTGTCTCTCCGGCCATCTGGCGCTGTGCGGATCTGGCAAAGGAGAGGTCAAGCGTTGTGCCGTCCCGTGACACATCATATACGGCGTCTTTTTTCAATACGATTTCAATTCGTGACGTATTGTCATTTTCCCCCAATTTGGTTGCATGAATGCCTGAAATAATATCATTTTCCGGAAGTTCTGAAATATCGATTCCGTCTATCACGGTGTCCGGAAAATACAGAACAACCGCCCGGGGAAAGGGTTGTTTGATTGAGGTATACGTAAGCAGTTTGTTTCCCTGAATCAAAATATCGATTGAATCCGGATTCAGCACCGAACAGATACCCTTGATAACTTTGGAGGATGACGACGGGTCAATCAGTCGCTCGCCGGTTTTTACATGCTGCGGAGCGATGCAGCCTGTAAACATAGTGCTCCATGCCAGAAGGCCGACAAGCAAAATTCCGATTCCTGCCACTCGATCATTTTTATAGCTCATGTTACTCTTCTCCAGGAGGTTTCTGAAGCTTCATTTCTCGTTTTCTGACAACCACTTTACCCGGAATATCTTCAAATTCCTCTTCAACAATGACCCGATCCTTTAAGATATCGGTCACCTTGCCGGAATGAATCCCGATAAATGTACCTTCGACAATGATGTATCCTTTACCGGAAGATTCTTCAACCAAGGCTTTATTAGCGCCTTTTGCCCGGATGATGCCTGCCAGTTTCAACTGGCTCAGGTCAATTTTTTCAAGCGGCGTCAGAGGAATTCTCTTTTTTCTCTCACCGTTTTTTATTTCTTCACTATCGGAGCCAATCCCTCCGATCAGGGGCATAAAAGGATTCACCTTTCCTTCAGGATCATAGACGTACACCGGTGGCTGTATTTCAGCCGAATTTGAGGCGGATTCTGCCGGTGTCGCTGATTGACCCGACGGCACACCGGATTCGTCCCCTGTGGCCGGGGCCGGTTGAGGCGCAGCCTGCTTCACTTCAGGGGCCAACGGTTCTGCCGCCCTGGCCGCTGGTGGAGGAGAAGTCGGAATCGATATCTTTTTCACCACCACCATCGGTGTCCGGACCGTTTCCTCGGTTTTCCGGCATCCCCCACAGGTAAGGATCAACACACACAACAGACAAACGATTCTTAGCAGAATAACCGCAAAATTTTGCATAACAGTCTATTTATTCTTTTGATTCGAAGGTTGTTTCTCATCCTTAACCGGATCAGAGATAAATCGATAGGTTACCGCTTTACAGGACGTAAGGAGCTTTCCCTCTTTTGGGGAAAAAACCATCCTGATATCCTTAATATTGACGATTCGGGACAATATCGACACGTTATCGAAAAACTGTGCCACATTGTGATAATTTCCTTCCACCTGAATGGAAACAGGAATTTCGGCATAAAACTCCCTGCTCTGTTCGGCTTCCGGCTGGAACAATATAAAATCCAGCCCGGACTCCTTTCCGGACTGGGAAATGCTTGCAAGCAATGAGGGAATATCTTTCTTCTCCGGAAGTTTTTTCAGCACTATTTTAAACTCGTCTTCAGCTTTCTCCCTTTTTTCCCGATAACGCTCAAGTTGTGCGGCCTGGATTCTGGAGGAAGACAACTTTGCTCCCAGCTGCTCATATTGCTCGGTCATATCCTTAATCTGGCTTATCTTCGGCAGGTAGGAAAAATAGGCAAAAGCACCTATCAGCAGCACGAACACACTGACGCATATCAGAATTCTCTGAGCTCTGGAAAGATTTCCGATTTTCTCAAATACGGGATCAACGGTTGATGAGATATTCACGCTGTTCATAGGATACCGCCCTTTTAACGTTCAGACTCAGCCCTTCATTTTGCATGAAATATCGAAGTGTTTCAGTTTCATATTATTGATAGTCGTCTGTTTCAGGGTCCTTAAATTGACGCAGGGAAACAGGGTTGAATTTTCCAGCCGGGTCATGAAGTCGGCAACTGTTTTATTATCCAGCGCAATCCCGGCAATGGAAACTTCATTGTCTGTTGCACTCAGGCTCTCAAACCACATCCTTTTCTGGACAATGAGCCGGGTCATGGCATCGAGGAGTTTCACCGGCACTTTACGGCTGGAATCCAGCTGGCTGATAATCTCCATTTTTTTTGACAATACGTCGAGTTCTTTTTTTATCTTGTTGATCTCTTTGACTTTTTGCTCATATTGAGCGATTTGTTTTTTGGTATCTTCAACCTTTATTGTCAACTCGGACAATTTGCCATTCAAATATGTATGGGCATAGACACAAACGATGGAAACCAGAATTAACATCAGAAAAAAAATGGACACCTGACGTCTGACATTTTCTTTCTTTCGAGCGGTTCGATATGGCAGCAGATTAATTCGTATCATTTGTCATTTACTTTTCTCAAAGCCAGCCCTAAGCATATAGCCGCCTGGGGTGCAATTTGCTGGAGATAGGATGATTCATACTCGCCGCTGTCAACAGCAAGTTGTTGAAAGGGATTGATGGTTTCAACTTCCGCCGATGTTTCAATTGCCAGAAGGTGACGGAATTCCTTGATATGCCCGCCCCCCCCACTGAGTATGATCCTGTGAATTTGATCCTCCGGATAGGTTGAATAAAAAAAGTCCAACGCTCTCCTGATTTCCAGACACCAATCCGATACAATGAATCCCACAATCTCCGTCAACTGCTCTCCGGATATCTTGTCCGATTCCTGACCGAGTTTAATTTTATCCGCGGTTTCAACCGAGCAATCAATCAACGAAACGATCTGCTGATCAATCTGACCACACCCAAGCGATACATCTCTCATGAATACCGATGTATTGCCTTTTAATATATTTAACGATGTCTTGCTGAACCCGATGTCGATCAGTGCGATGTTTTCCTCTGTCACATCATAATTGAATTCAAATATATTCTGGAGGGCAAATGCATCCACATCAACGACGCAGGGAATAAGATCAGCCATTTGAACCAGATTGACAAACCCGTCAATTATTTCCTGCTTGGCGGCAACCAGAAGGACATCCATCTGGTTGGAATTATGCTCATTGGGACCAATGATTTCAAAATCCAGATTTACCTCGGCTATATCAAACGGAATGTATTGTTCGGCTTCAAACTGAATGGTTTCCTGTACCTGGTCTTCGCTCATGGCGGACATGACAATCTTTTTCACAATAACGGAAGTCCCGCCGATCGAAATTGCCACATTCTTATTTTTAAAGTGATTGTCCTTAAACAGTTTCCGGATAGCCTGAGAGGCCCCCTGACAGTCCTTGACAGCTCCCTCTTCAATCATGCCCGGAGCGATATCGATCATTCCGAATCGTTTCAGGCTCACCCCTTTATGGGTAGCCGCTATCTCTCCAGCCTTAATTGTTCTGGAACCGATATCAAGCCCAACCAGTGTGTTTTTTTCTTTTAATATCATAGGACACCATCTCTGACTGTATTCGGGACAATTCCTTTACTACCGGTTTATTCAATCGTATCTGATAAAATCCCCTGACCATGAGCCGTCACGAAGCCCCGGCCACTGAAACGATCTGACATCTTTGAGACAGGCAGAAAATACCGCTTCCATATTTTCTGAGGCAGAATATTTTCCATTAAGCAGGCAAACAAGCGAAACAAACGCCGGAGCTTCATCTGTACACAGCGCCCCTCTCGTATGTTCGACATTTCATCCCGGCGCATTCCTACACTTCAGCGTAATTAATTTATTTTGAAAAAAATTTATAATTACCTTGTCCACAAATCAAGTCAAGAAAATTATGATATCTCACCAAATCAAACTTGATTATTTATTAAAGTTTCAACCGCTGGAAATCTGTGAACAACCTTCCCGATAATGCCGCACTTTCCTTATATCTTATCACTCGGTTTTCTGTTTCCATTCCCAATCGATATCCACACACAGAAGCCGTATCACATTTAAAAGCCTGAATTTTTTGTACAGACGTCACCCCGCCATTGGAGGAACATCAGCTTTACCTTGACTTTATAACTTAGTTTTCTTATAGCATAAAGAAAATAAACGGCCATAAAATAGTTCCATCACCCTTTTAATTATAATCAAACCTTCATGAGCGGTTTTTTTAGTCAATATATAGTCCAAAGACTTTTAAACCAACGGGTGTTGCATGATGTTATCTCAACATCTGCAAGCTGTCATCCAGTCAATAATCCGGCTGTGTCCGCCGGAAACCGTTTATTTCTTCACCTTCTGTAATCAACCTTATTCATGGAGGTTCCGGATTTAAATATCACGGAATTTTGTCTGCCGTAAACACACATAACCTCAAAGATTATAGACCGTTATGATACGCTTCCTGGAACTTGCCGGAAAACCGATTATTGCCATATGTGAAGAATTCGGAAGAATTGTTCTACTGTTATTTTCTGCCATTGGTTGGTTGCTGCGTCCGCCACTGCGCCTTCGGGTCATTATAAAACAAATGGAATTTGTGGGCGTAAACTCATTGTCCATCGTCATGATCACCGGCGCGTTTTCAGGGATGGTATTCGCGCTTCAATCCTATTACGGATTCAGGATGTTTGGCGGAGAGGGCCTTGTGGGAGTTACGGTCGCGCTGGCCATGACCCGAGAACTCGGCCCTGTGTTTACCGCACTGATGGTAACAGGCCGCGCCGGATCAGCCATGGCTGCCGAACTTGGCACCATGCGGGTCACTGAACAAATCGATGCCTTGTATACCATGTCGGTCAATCCGGTGCAGTATCTGGTTCTACCCCGAATACTCGCAGGCACCCTCATGCTTCCGGTACTTACCATCATCTGTGATTTTATCGGGATTGCCGGTGCATATTTTGTAGGGATAAGTTTACTCAAAATCAACTCCGGAATATTCATGTCCAGAATCTATGAACTCGTAGAAATGGAGGACATCCTCAATGGACTGATCAAATCGGCTGTTTTTGGATTGATTCTGTCTCTGGTAGGGTGTTACAAAGGATTTTATACAAAAGGCGGGGCAGAAGGTGTGGGCAAATCCACCACTGAATCCGTCGTATACGCTTCGGTTGCTATTTTAATCAGCGATTATTTTCTTACAGCGGTCATGTTCAGATGATCAAGCTAATCAAAATCAGCAAATCCTTCAAAGGCCAAAAGGTACTGGACGATCTTGATCTGACCATAGAGGCGGAAAAAATCACCGTTATCATCGGTCAAAGCGGGGGGGGAAAAAGTGTATTGCTCAAGCACATCATCGGATTGATTCGCCCTGATACCGGTCAGATACTCGTTGATGGCACAGACATCGGAGCCGCCAGCGAAAAGCAGCTCAACAACATACGCAAACAATTCGGCATGCTGTTTCAGGATGCCGCATTATTTGATTCAATGACGGTGGGAGAGAATATTGCCTTTCCCCTTAAAGAGCATACACGGTTAACTGAAAAAAAAATCATGGAAATTGTAGAATCCAAACTGGCCCTGGTCGGATTGAAAAATATATCCCATAAAATGCCTTCCGAACTTTCAGGGGGCATGCGCAAACGTGTTGGCCTGGCAAGGGCCATTGCACTGGATCCTAAAATCATCCTGTTTGATGAGCCTACCACCGGGCTGGATCCGCTGATGTGCAATGCGATCAACAATCTGATTGTAGAAGCCCAGCGAAATACGAAAGCGACCTGTGTCGTGATCAGCCATGACATTGAATCTACATTCAGGATTGCTCATAAAATCGCAATGTTGTATCATGGGAAAATTATTGAATCCGGCACCCCGGATGAAATACGCCGATCGAACCATCCCGTAGTACAGGAATTTATCGGTTCATGGAAAAATAAAGCACAACAATGAGCTGCCAGGTTCCCGTTTAATTTGAGTCAAGAAACGTCATTATCTTTTTATTACACTATCGAAAAGGCATTAAGTAAGGTGCCTTTTACACTTATTTTATAATGGTTCGGACAATATGGCCAAATTCAGCATAGAAGCAAAAGTCGGTGTTTTTGTTCTCATAGGCATCCTCATTCTTGGATATATGTCCATGAAAATCGGCCAACTGGCTTTTCAACAAAACGCCGGCTATGACATTCAGGTACAATTTATCTCCGCATCGGGTCTCAAGGAAGATGTGTCGGTTGAAATAGCGGGAGTGGAAATCGGCAGGGTCAGTAAAATCTCCCTTGACGGAAACAAAGCCCTTGTCACCCTGACGATTCGTCAGGATGTCAAACTGACCCGGGATGTGACAGCCGCCATCCGGACTAAAGGCATTCTGGGCGACAAATACGTTGAGCTGATTCCCGGCTCCGCTTCAGCGCCTCCGGTTCAGGCAGGTGAAAAAATTGTCCGGACAAAGGCGGCTACCGATATGGATACGCTGATCAATACCCTCGGGGAAGTCGCTGATGATATCAAACTGATCACCACGGCATTTACCCACGTGGTCGGGGGCGATGAAGGCGAAGCTTCCATTCGTGTAATTATGGACAACCTGAAAGAACTGGTGATTACGCTCAACGATACGGTCCGGAAAAACCAGGCGGACATCACAAAAACGGTTCGCAATTTTTCTGATTTTTCAGGCAAATTAAAAGACATCAGCGATGAGAATACCGACGACGTCCACACGATTGTGGCAAATATCCGCCAGGCCTCTGAAAACATCCAGACCCTTATAGCCGACTTAAACCAGATCACCTCAACCATAAATACCGGTCAGGGAAGTATCGGCAAACTGATTCATAAAAATGAAACCGTTGACAACTTGAATACCGCTCTTGTTTCTCTGAACCATATCACCGAAAAAATCAACCAGGGAGAAGGCACGCTTGGCAAGCTGGTCAACGATGAGGAGACGGTTGACAATTTGAACGCGACCTTATCGGGCTTGAACGATTTCATGTCCAAAGAAAAACGCTTCAAAACATTTCTCAGCTACAGGGGCGAATACCTGTTTGACAGCCAGGATGCAAAGTCCTATCTCTCACTTCGCATCCAGCCCAGAGAGGATAAGTATTACCTGCTTCAGGTGGTAGATGATCCCAGAGGCGATACGGATATCACGGATATTACGGGAACCCGGAACGGTACGCCGTTCAGCGAACATATCGAGGAAACGGATAAGGATGAACTGAAATTTTCAGCTCAGATTGCCAAGCGCTATTACGATATTGCCTTCAGAGGCGGTTTGTTTGAATCTACGGGAGGGGTCGGCATTGATTATTATCTGTTCAACGACCGGCTGACCTTCTCTTTTGAGGCCTTTGATTTTGATTCCGAAAAAAATGCCCATTTAAAATTCAAGGCTGATTTTACGCCGTTTCAACATATTTATCTGACAGCGGGCTTTGATGATTTTATCAGTGACGAGGGGGACGAATCCCTTTTTATCGGAGCCGGAATTGATTTTTCCGATGAAGATATAAAAACGCTGCTGCTCAGCGTTCCATTGCCAACCAATTAAAGATCCGTTTAATTGGAAGCCGTTGCGGCCCTCCGTATGCGACTGCCGCAGCGGCCGACCGACTGCCATAACATCATTTGAATTAATATGTTAATGTATCTGTCTGACAGTGCGCGAACGACACACCGTGTTTTGCACTCAGGCACCTAACCACTCAACATTTTTTGCATACACAGCTTGATTGATTGAACTCACACGTTACAGAAGAAAAAGTCAAACCGTTCAGACTGGTTAAATACTTCACCTTTACGAGTCTTATTGTTATCTTTATTGGCACGATGGTGCTGGCTGTTTTAAATTCTCACTGGGCGCGAACCATGCAGCGCAAAACCAGTGAAGATTACGCCCTGCTGCTTGCCGAAAATTTAAATCATCAGGTATTTCTGCAATTCGTTATCCCTGTGGCCCTCAGATACGGTAAAATCCAGCTCAGAAACCCGGATCAATTTGAACGAATGGACAAGGTGGTCAAAAACACCCTTCACAGCTTCAAGATCGACATGGTCAAAATCTACGATATGAATAATATCATTTCATATAGTATCGACAAAACCCTGGTCGGCAAGGAAAATCTTGGCGGAACCGGATATTCTCAAGCGATTGGCGGGAAATGCTCCTCCGAATTGATTCAACGGGGCAACTTTATGCAAATTCTGATGGGATTTCCTGAAGAAAGCAAACTGATCACGTCCGTTCCCTTTCGAGCCGAAAAACCCCTTTCAAGAGCATCCGGACCTGTCTTGGGGGTCATCGAAATCATTCAGAATTTATCTGATGACTACAAAGTCATCTCCGGATACCAGATTCTGGTGATCAAAACCTATGCACTGGTGATGGGCCTTATTTTTCTGGTACTGCTGTTTATTGTCAAGCGCGGTGAAGGCATCATCGAAAAACGGGCTCTGGAGCAGATGGAACTCAAAGAACAGCTCAGTCTGGCAAAGCACCTGTCTTCCCTGGGAGAAATGATCGCCGGAATTTCCCATGAAATCCGCAACCCGCTAGGCATTATCAAAAGTTCGGCCGAACTGCTGAAAAAAAAGATGGCCGACGTTGATCCATCAAACGCCATCCCGGATATCATTGTTGAAGAATCCATGCGGCTGAATCATATCATCACGGATTTTCTGGATTGTGCGAAACCGAAAAAACCGAATCTGCTTCCCTGCCGGATCATTGACGTCCTGGAAAAAAATATCACCTTCTTATCGACGCATATGCAGCAGCAGGGCTATTCGATCATAAAAAACCTCCAGGATGATGTTCCGGAAATCTCTGCGGACCCGGGCATGCTTTATCAGGCATTTCTGAACATTCTCATCAATTCAATGCAAGCCATGCCCGATGGGGGAAAAATACACATCGATATCAGCGCTTCGGCATCGGATGTTATCATTGCCTTTAAAGATGAAGGCGCCGGCATCCCTCAGGATGTTCTTGAAAACGTCTGGAACCCGTTTTTTACCACCAAGGAAAACGGAACCGGCCTTGGCCTGGGTATTGTCAGAAACATTATCGAATCCCATGGCGGCACGATCCGGATTGAGAACCGGCCGGTCTGGGGTGCACAGGTAACGGTCTGGCTCCCTGTCCTGAAGGAGACATAATATGGAGACAATTCTTATTGTCGATGATGAAAAAAATTATCCGCTGATTTTAAGCGCTGTTCTTGGAGAAGAAGGGTTTGAAACATTAACGGCCAACAATGCCTTCGATGCGCTGGACATTCTGAATGTTTCCGATGTGGATCTGGTGCTGACAGACATGAAAATGCCTTCGATGGACGGCATTGAAATGCTTGATAAAATTAAAAGCAAACGGCCTGACATTCCCGTAATCATGATGACCGCATACGGTACGGTTGAAAAAGCCGTTGAAGCCATGCAAAAAGGGGCGTTCAGTTATATCACCAAGCCGTTTGACAATGACAAGCTGGTCGCTTATGTGAACAAAGCACTTGACATGTCCCGCGTCGTCAAGGAGAACACCCGGCTTCGCGATGCCGTCGAATCCCGATACAGCTTCGGCAACATCCTTGGCAAAAGCCGTTCGATGCAGGATGTCTTTGAAACGATTCGCAAGGTGGCAAACTCTACGGCAACCATACTGATCGAAGGGGAAAACGGAACGGGAAAAGAACTCGTCGCCAAATCCCTTCATTTTAACAGTCCCCGACGGGACAAACCTTTCATTGCCATCAACTGCACCGCCTTGGCTGAAAATCTTCTGGAAAGCGAACTTTTCGGCCATGAAAAAGGCTCATTTACCGGCGCGGCTTCCATGAAAAAAGGCCGATTTGAGCTGGCAGACGGGGGCACGCTGTTTCTGGATGAAATAGGAGAGCTTTCTCAACTGCTCCAGGTCAAACTGCTGCGGGTACTTCAGGAAAAAGTCTTTGAAAGAGTCGGCGGCATCAAAACGATCTCTGTGGATATCCGGATTATTGCCGCAACCAATAAAACATTAAAGCAGGAAGTGGAGCAGGGGCATTTCAGAGAGGACCTTTTTTATCGGCTGAATGTGCTCCATATTGCATTACCGCCTTTGCGGGAACGTCCCGAAGATCTTCACCTGTTGACCCGGCACTTCATGAATAAATATTCTGATGAACGGCAATCCGACATTCCCGTTACCGGCATTGATCAGGAAGTTGAACGGCTGTTTCATGACTTCAACTGGCCCGGTAATATCCGCCAGCTTGAAAATGTGATTGAACGAGCCATGATTCTATGCCCGGGCGGGCTGATCAAAGTTTCCGACCTGCCCAGAAATTTCAAGAAAACCGCCTACAACGTGCTTCATATCGAAGACGTCCCGGCTGATGCAAAATTATATGATACACTCGCCATGGTGGAAAAAAAAATGATCGAGCGGGCCATGAAACTCTCAGATAATGTACAGGCACATGCCGCACAACTGCTGGGGATCGGGAAAAGCGGACTGAATCAGAAAATCAAAAAATATCATCTGGACTTTGGTTCAAAATTTTAAACTTGTGTCTGACGCAGAAACGGGCGGGAATCCAGCCTGACAAGCACCCGGTGTTTTCGGGTTCAAAATTTTGAACCCGAAAACACATCCATAGTCTTTAATATATTCAGCAGGTTAGAGATACCAGCATCTTTTTCCGTTCAAATATTTGAACTCCATTGCCCAAACGCAGGCAATTACCATTTATATGACCGCTTTATTCTGATAGACCTAACTGCTTGTATTTTTTATACTTTTCATTAAAAAATAAACTTTTTTTCTTCACAGTTCCGATTTGGCAAAAAAATTGCATTAAATTAATTAAACCTAATACATATTAAACCTAATATTTTTCATCTGTCTTTCTCCTTAATGGCTGATCGGATATAATTCGATCAGCCATTTATTTTGCATCAATCCCGCTATCTATAATGATAGTCCCCGGCAAAAACAAATTGTGCCCATACGCCCGAATTTTTATCCGTCTTTGCCCCTCAGGCCTATCCATTTGCTTTTTCTTTTGCCAGCTCAAAGTATAATGAGCCTTCAGCACCAGCGGCAATCTGTTTGAACGCATCCGCACTCTGATCCGATTTTCCGGTTTTCTCGTAAAGAAGTCCCAGATGAAACAGGGCTTCATTTTTCATAAAAGAGTTCTCATCCGGATTTGCAAGCATCTCAAACCAGGTAATCGCGGCAGGCAGATCCCCCTTCGCTTCACTGCAATAGCCGAGACTGCTGATAATCAGCTCCCGGGAAGGAGATATACCGGAGAACTGATCCAGCAGCTCCCGATACAGGCCGGCAGCCTCATCGATCTTCCCGGCATTGTAATTGATATTGGCCAGTGCGACTTTTGCAAATTTCCCACCATACCGACCGGGATAGGTATCAACAATCTTCTGGAAATCACCTGCCACATCGGCTATCGCTTCCGGCCCCCCCTTCTCATTAACCAGCGCTTGATACCGGTTCGTGGCTTTTTGAAGCAATGCAAAGGCGTTGTTTTCATCCCTATTCGTGACGTGCCGATACCCGACAATCACCGAAAGCAAACAGATGCAGATTATCACCACCGATAAAACCGCTGTTTTGTGTTCCACTGCATACCGAATCAATTTACTGGAGAACGTCAGAAATTCATCGGGTCCTTTTAATAATTGTTTACGTGATATTTTTGTTTTCCTGGCCATCTTTCCTCCCCTGTTTCAACATATTTTTCCCCGGATCTGCAGATCTTCGGCTGAAACATCTGCAAAAGTTGATTTTATCGAATCACCGCCCTCTGAGCCGATGCAAAAGCCGGGGTCCTACCAGACCAGAGACGCATGGATCCATCCCTGATCTCCGTCAGCGTGCTGGATATGAAGCCAACTGTCTTTGCGTTGCAGCACTTTGAACGGGACCCCTTTATCGACAGTAAAAACGACAGTGGATCCGGTTCCCGCCCCGGACCGAACATTACAGTGATCTTTTTTTACAATTACTGACGCAACGCTGGAAACCAGCGCCTCATTGATCCAGCCTTCATCTCCTTCAAAATCGCTGAACAAATACCAATTACCACTTTTTTTCAAAATAACAAGCGGATAAAATTTTTCAACCCGCCACAATATGTCATACGTCGTGCCCGGGCCTGAACGGATATTCGCTGTAGCCTCTTTAACCGAGAGCCGCTCAGCCAGTGCAGTTGTACTCAGCATAAGCAAAAGGCAGCTGATTATCAGCACCAGTTTCAGGTTGAAAAAATAACGACGTCGCATAATCCCTCCAAAGCTTTTTTAAACTCGATTGCATCCCGGGTTGATCCGATGATCAGGTCATAGTGCATGGGAATCGCCACCGTGGGCTGAATCAGTTTCACCGCTTCAACGGCGGCTTCAACATTCATAACATAGGTGCCGGATACAGGGAGCATGGCGATGTCAGCCGAAAACGTCTCCATTTCCGGAATCAGATCCGTATCTCCGGCATGGTAAATTCGAATCGTGTCCACCGTGATGATAAAACCCAGCCAGTTTTTCCCCTTATGATGGAAATTTTTATTCACATTATAGGCACGGACCGCTTCAATTTGTATCCCGTAAACCGACAACTTGTCCCCGGGCGCTACGATACGGATATCGCCCGAAAGTTTTTCTGCCGAGTCGGATTCGGTTACAATAACCGACGAGGGCTTTTGAATCCGGCGGATATCATCTATGGAACAATGATCAAAATGCGGATGGGTAATCAATATAATGTCCGCAGGCACAATGTCCGTGACTTTATAGGGATCAATCACGATCACCGTTTGACCGGACCGGATCCGAAACCCGGAGTGCCCGAGCCACTTAATGTTTTTCAGCAGTTGCGTTATCATAACCCGCCTCTTTTTATATGGATAAGAAATTCAAACCGCCTTCCGTTGATAATCATAACATTGATCGCCTTGTAAAAAGTCATATTCAGCCCTCATTTGTCATTCACATAAAATAAGAAATCCCGTCAGTTAAGCACGTTATAGATTCCCGCCTGCGTGGGAATAACGGGCGTGGGTACTTTTTACGGGTTCATCACCATTGGGTTGCTTCAAAAACAGGTGGAATCAGAAGCGCTGAATTATCTGCTTCGCCATTTCGGCATCGCGGCCTGAAAACTGCCCAGGTTCCAATGCACCATCCGCTCCACGGATGGTTAGCCCTGAACACCGTTTACGAGGTCAGGAAAAATAAAATTTACAGGCCGGCAATTCCAGACAGGTGAGTTTATTACCATATACTGCGCCCGTATCGATTCCGATTTTATTCGGAAGCACCAACGGTTCGGCAAATGGCGTGTGGCCAAAAATAATCCGCTTACCAAAATCATGATCGGATCTGATAAACAAATCGCGAATCCAGAGAAGATCTTCAGGCCGCTGTCGTCTTAACGGCACATTATCGCGTAACCCGGCGTGCACAAATACATAATCATCGGTTTCATAGTACAGAAGCAATCCGGAAAAAAATTTCAGATGGCTATCGGGTATCAGGGGGGAAAGCGACCCGGCACGATGCGCCTGATAATTCTCCAGCGTCTGAGCCCCCCCATTGACTATATAAACGAACCGCATGGTCCCGGCCAGATAATTTTCAAGCATCTGTTCATGATTGCCCTTCAAAAAAACAATTCGTTGCCGCCGGGCACTCAACCCCGCCAGATACTGGACCACGTCATACGATTCATATCCCCGGTCAATATAATCCCCCAGAAACACGAGCGTATCCTGTTCGCCATCATAATCAATCCGATCCATGAGCGTGCACAGCTTTTGAAAGCAGCCATGGATATCACCAATGACAAAAATCTTTTCCATAGCCGGGGTTCTCCTGAAAGCACATCATCGAAACGGCAAACGAGGCGCAACCGGATGGATGCCGGCGGCCATTCAACCCAGCCCCAGGATCTTGCCTCCCTGATAAATGCAGAAGGAAACTCCCCAGGCAACGCCGGTGCTGTACGTGATGCTGAACCATGTCCATTTCCACGAATTCGTTTCCCGCCGGATCGTGGTTAACGTTGCCAGACACGGAACATACAGCAGCACAAAAAACATCATCGACAGGCCCGCCAGGGGGGTCATATCCGAAGCCATCAGTGCGGATCGAAGCGCATCGGATTTTTCTCCGGCAGCATAAAGGATTCCCATGGTGCTGATCACTATTTCCTTAGCGACAAAGCCGGTCATCAACGCCACACTGCCCCGCCAATCGATACCCAGAGGGGCAAACAGCGGCGATACAATTTTTCCAATACGGCCCATATACGACTGTTCAATTTTTTCAGCGTTACGGGCCGAAAAAATCCGTTTTAGCGCTTCATCGCGCCGGCCCTCCAGTAAGGATATCTGCGCAGGAGGCGAATTGATGATGCTCTGCTGATAGGATGTCTGCAGCTGAAGAATCTGCGCATCATAGTCCTGAGAATAGAGCGTCTGCTTCGGAAACGCGGCCAGTGCCCAGATAACGATGGAGCCGACCAATATAATGCCTCCCATTTTTTTCAAAAACATTTTGCTGCGGTCCCACATATGAATCAGGAGGCTTTTGAGCATGGGCACTCTGTACGGAGGCAGCTCCATGACAAAGGGGGCATCCGCCCCTTTTAACAACGTGGACCGAAGCAGACGGCCGGTTAAAATGGAAGCCAGGATGCCGGACAGATAAATGCAGAAGATAACGGTTCCGGCCCTGGCACTGAAAAAGGTACCCGCAATAACGATATAAATGGGAAGCCTTGCCGAACAGGACATAAACGGAGTAATCAGTATGGTGAGCAGCCGGTCTTTTTCGCTTTCCAGGGAACGGGCCGCCATGATGGCCGGAACATTACAGCCAAATCCCATCAGCATGGGAATAAACGACTTTCCGTGAAGCCCGATCAGGTGCATGATTTTATCCATTAAAAACGCCGCCCGGGACATATACCCGGTATCTTCAAATATGGCGATACAGAAAAACAGAATCAAAATATTCGGCAGAAACACGATCACGCTGCCCACGCCGGCGATGATTCCGTCGATGACAAGATCTTTCAACAGAGACTCCGGCAGGATCCCTGTCATCATTTTCGAAATCCACTCCACGCCGGTTTCTATCCCGTTCATGGGAACCGCGCCCAGCGTAAAGGTCAACTGAAACATGGCCCAGATGAAAAAAATAAAAATAGGAAACCCGACAAACCGATTGGTCAATACCAGATCAATATTCCGGGATATATCCACCCGCTGTTGCGTAGAGATTGTCTGGATTTCTTTAATGACGCCGGCAATAAATCCATACCGTTCATCGGTCATCACTATTTCCGGATCATCGTCAAAGCGATTGATCAGACGATCCCGGCACTGACCGGCCTTGCGCAGTATATGTTCACTGTGGTCACCCGCATAATCAGCGATTCGGTTCCGGACAATCGTATCATCCTCGAGCAGTTTAACGGCTGCCCATCTGAAATTATACGGCAGGCGGGCACCGGCATACTGTTTTATCTCGTGTTCCAGCTCAGTGATAGATTGTTCAATATCCTTGCTGTATTGAACCCGGCGGGGATTTTCCGACAGATTTACATCGGTTTCGGCCAACTCTATGGCTGCTTTCAACAGCTGGTCAATCCCCTCGTTTTGATTACCCACGGTAAACACGACCTTAACCGCCAACAGTTCGGAGAGTTTTTCAGCATCGATTTTGATGCCTCTGGAACGTGCCAGATCGGTCATGTTCAAGGCAAACAGCACCTTGCAGTCCAGCTCTCTGAGCTGGGTGGCCAGGTACAGATTTCTTTCCAGGTTGGATGAATCAATGATATCCACCACAACATCCGGATGCTCGTCAAGAATAAAATCCCGGGCAACGATCTCTTCGATGGAAAACGGGGTTAAGCTGTAGGTTCCGGGAAGGTCGACGATTTTGATCTCATACCCGTAACGGGATATATGCCCTTCTTTTTTTTCTACGGTAACGCCGGGCCAGTTGCCTACTTTCTGACGGGTTCCCGTAATGTTATTAAAAATCGTTGTTTTACCGGAATTCGGATTACCGGAAAGGGCAATGGTCAAGCAGTTTGATTTCATAATTAATTACTTCACCTCATCTACGGTGATCTGTTCAGCCTCTTCAACCCGAAGAGAAACATGATAGCCTTTTACGATCAGTTCCAGCGGATCCTTCAAGGGAGCATATTTTTCGACATATATCTCGACGCCCTTACCCATTCCCATTTCAAGAACTCTGCGTCGCAAAGCACCTATTCCACCCACCCGAACAATTGTTGCGCGTTGTCCTTTCTTCATCTCACTTAATTTCAT
>JAQWFD010000031.1 GCA_028704555.1 Desulfobacterales bacterium | reverse complement strand
TTTGTGTAATTCAATAAGGTAGAAAAATATAGTAAAGCAAATGTTTCGTAATATGATAAAGTATGGCATTAATTCAGATGTAACCATCTGATATAATAAAACCCAACCGTTATTTGGGTTCATAGAATTTTTTAATTGTACAATCACCAAATACCTTTTTTTAACATTCTTCATCTCCGTAAGAATAACTTAAGGGGTACGATCGGCGGTCGTACCCCTTAAGCCTAACACTTCCCCGGCATGGCAAAGGAAGCGCACAGGAGTGCTTTATAAACTGCAATATATTTATTGATGCAAATCATTGTTGTGAGCCTTACACTTAGCGAAAAGCCATTTATTCTACTGATTCCGGCCAAAAAAAATCCCCGGACCGATTGATATCGATCCAGGGATGTCCCTTTTCTATCCTTGAAATCCAACGGCAAACCTTCCGTCCGCGAAAGCAGTACCGAGTATATTCAGGAAGGTCTTCTGACTTACGGATCATCCTACCTGCCGCGCCTTCCCATTTACCTGATGGTAAAAAGTGGCATGATGCGGCATTCGTCCCCGATTACAGCGGCGGGCCCGTCTCCGAATCTAACGGAGTTCCCTTTTAAGCTCGTTAAGAGCACCTGAATATAATTTATTTATATGTATTACTGAATAAGTTATTTAAAAATCCTATCGATGTCAATAACAATTTTTCTTTTTAAGAGCACCTGCTATTAAAAATATATTATATCAGGATATTAATCACACATAAAAAATCTGAAGCAAGTCAATATCCATACTAAAACACAAAAATAGAAAATCATCGGTTGCATCGCCGATGAATCATCGGCCGGACCCGGCAGCCTTATACATTTCAATGATACCCGTCCCCAGAGGAATCATCAGCATCGCAGCGCCCAACAGGACAACACCGATCCACTCAAAATGCACATACACGTATCCGCTGATGGTGATACCCGTGTACCCGCCCAGGTAATAAAAGAGCACATACAACGAATTGGCACGCCCCCGGCTGCAGGAGAGCTTCAGGTTCAAAGCCCCTACCGCAGTGGAATGAATCGCAAAAAACCCCGCACAGATGCCTGCAAGGCTCAGAATGATGGCAGCGATGGAATGAATCAGCGTGAAGAAAAGAGACAGTCCGAAAGCCACCGCACCCAACGCCATGGTCGGACCGTTTCCGAACCGGTTGCTGATGTTACCGGCAACCGGTCCCATGATAACCCCGATAATATACGACAGATACATCATCGTAATCAGACGGGTGGAGGCATTGAAATCCGATCCGGCCAGATAAAACGGCAGGTAGTTGAACACGGATGAAAACACGAAAAATGAACCAAACCCCACGGAATAGAGCCTCAGCAGATCGTATCTGGAAAGCAGTTTGATAAATCCCAGGTTATTATCTTCCGCCGCTTTTCCGGCATTGGATTCTTCACCGGGAAGCCATTTGACCGCGGCCACCGTTGCGATAAACAGGAGAATCGATGCGGTGATAAACGCATAGCGCCAGTGAAGCGGCGGATGTATCCACCCCCCGAGAAGTCGCCCCCCCAGTCCCCCGGCTACCGTAGCCGAAACATAACATCCCATGACCACATTCAGCCTGTGGGGAGGAAGGCTTCTTCCCAGATAGGCAGCCAGGCATGAGCTCAAAGAGGGCAGAAACAACCCCTGTATAAAACGGGCTGCAATCAGAAGCGGAAGGCTTCGGGTTGCGGCACACAACAGGCCGCATGCCGTCACCATGGTCCCCCCGATCAGGATAATGGGCTTGAGAGGAAACAGATCGGCAATTTTACCAAAGGGGAGGGTCGAGAGCGCAATGCCGAGAACTACCACTGAGATGGATAACGAAGCCATGGTTTCACTGACACCGAATTCTGCCTGAAGCACGGGAAGAACGGGCTGAGTGATATAGATGGTAGTAAACGTGGCGGCCACCAGGCAGAAGACAGAGGTCTCCAGACCGATGGAATGCTCGTGTTTCATAGCGTGAACGCCTTTAGTGTCTTATTCCTTAAACGCTGTCAAAAAAAACAAGATTATTTCCGTTATAGTTACCGCCCGCTTCGCTCGAGACGCGGAGAACGCAGGGCCTCGAAACGGTGGTTTTGATCTCTGCGATCTCTGTGCCTCGAGAGAGCGAGGCGAACGGGCGGTAGAAAATTCGGGCTTGATCATAACTGCGGCCATAACGTCGTGAGAAGCGCCCCGGCCGTTGCCGGCTTCTCCAGCACGATCCGGGGGGATGCCGGTGCCATGTCGTACGCCGGCAACGGCCGGGACTTCGAAACTACACGTAAGAGAATATGGCCGCAGTTATGATCAAGCCCGAAAATTAAAACGTTTTTTGTAACGGCAATTCCATGTAAATTGGGTTGCGGGCACGGCCCGCGTTAGAACGATTACGGGGCGTTTCCGCGGCACATCACGGCAACTGCTGAGTTCATGCGATGGCGGCTTGTATGGGAGGCTAACAAGATAAAACAGGTTCGTCAACTTATGATAAAACAGGCTGTCAAGTATGTTCGTTCGCCAATCGGGGCAATTTTAAAATCCGGATATGGTATGAACGGTGAACCCCTGATCAAAAAGGATAAAATCGCGGTTACCTCCGGTCTGCGTTCATAAATTTACGGGGTACCAGCGTCACCCTGGGGACCTTTCCCATGGGGCTTTCATCCACCAGGAGGGTACATCCATAGGCGGTTTCGAGCGTTTCAAAGGTGAGTACCTCATCGGGCCTTCCCAGACTGACAATTTTTCCCTCTTTTATCAGCAGCAGCTGATCCCCGTACATGGCGGCCAGATTCACATCATGGGACACCATCACCACGGTGATTCCTTTTTCATGTTTCATTTTTTCCATCAGGTCCATCACCCTGACCTGGTGGGCCAGATCCAGCGCCGCGGTAGGCTCATCCAGAAAAATAACGTCCGGCTCCTGACAGATGGCACGGGCGATAAATACCCGTTGACGTTCACCGCCGCTGAGCTGTGCGATGCTGCGGCCGGCCAAATGCTCAACGCCGGTAAAGGCAAGTGCCTGAACTGCAATATCAAGGTCCTTTCGCTCATGCAGCCCCAGCATGCCCAGATGAGGCGAACGTCCCATAAGCACCACCTCCAGCACCGTAAACGGAAAATCCATGGACACGGTTTGAGGAACAAAGGCGACGATTCGCGCCAGATCTTTTCGCGAATACCCGTGCAACGGCCGGTTCATAATTTCAACGGTCCCGCTGGCGGGCCTTTCAATTCCGGCAAGGATCTTCATCAAAGTGGTTTTTCCAGAACCGTTCGGACCGATAATGATAAAAAAATCGCTCTTTCGAACCGAAAAAGAGATATCGTTGAGCACGGACGACTGCCCGTACGCATAGGTTAGTGCACTGGCGTTAATGGCGTTAACGGCGTTCATCGTTTTGTCTTTTTCAGCAGGATAATAAACAGAGGCGCGCCGATCATTGCCGTAATGACACCGGCCGGCATTTCCCCCTGCTCGGGAATGGCCCTGGCCAAAAGATCACAAAACACCATGTATGCCCCCCCGCCCAACAGACATGCCGGAACCAGCACCCGGTGGTCCGGCCCCAGCAGGAGTCTGAGCAGATGAGGCATGACCAGACCTACAAACCCCAACAACCCGCAACTGCTGACCGTAGCACTGACCATAAACGAGGTGGTAGCCAGCAGCGCCAGGGTCACCAGTTTAACGTTCACCCCCATGGTCTGGGCCAGCTCTTTTCCCATCAGGAGAATATTCATCGTATGAGACAGCCAGAAAATCAGCACAAAGCACGGCAGGAGACATGCCGCGAGGATGGCGATCTGATGCATATCGGCCATGGAAAGGTCCCCCATCAGCCAGAACATGATATTATGAAGCCGTGAATCCTGTGTCATGGAGATCAGAAACATGATTGCAGCAGAGCAGAACGAATTGATCATAACGCCGGAAAGCAAAATGGATTCTTTTTTAATAAGCGTCTGCCCGAAGGAGATCATCAAAATCAATCCCAGAGTGATCATGCTGCCGGCAAAGGAGGTGAGGCTGACCCCCGGAAACCGCGATAAACCCGCCAGTATGCCGATAATGGCACCGACCGCCGATCCGCCGGAAATCCCGAGAATATAGGGTTCCGCCAGAGGATTTCTCAGCAGGGCCTGAAAAACGAGCCCTCCCAGAGAAAGCGTCGCTCCGACCAATGCTGCCAGAAAAACACGGGGAAGCCGAATCTGCCAGATGATGGACGAGGCCATGGAATCCGTCGGATTGCTTCCCGTCAGGATACTGACAACGGTTGAGAGGCTGCTTCCCGAAGAACCGACAGACAGCCCCAGGAGCATTGCCACGCAAAGCACCCCCGTCAGAGCCACTGAAACGGCCAGCATCCGTTTTGTCAGAGACCGGGGGGTGGCTTTCACTGCTGCTCCTTTACCAGTTCGGGATGAATCAGGGTCAATAGGAGTTCAAGCCCATCGACCAGTCGGGGGGTTGGACGGTCAAAGATATCAGAATCCACCACGGAAATACGCTGATACTTTACGGCAGGCAGATCCGGCCAGCAGGTCCACTGGGACAGAATCTCGTCAAACCCGCGTTCTCTGGCCATGGAGGTGATGATAAGAACCTCCGGCGATAAAGCGATTACCTGCTCTTTGGAAAACCGGGGATACGGTACCGGACCCTCCGAAAGGTTCGTGCCTCCGGCAATCGATATCAGCTCATGGGTGAATGTATGGGTTCCAACCGACACAATGGGGGATATGCCGATCTGGAAAAACACCCCCGGTCGATGCTGGCTTTTCTCAACCATGGCTTTCACCTTCCCGATGCGTGTCTGCATCTTCCGGACCAGTATTCGCGCATTTTCACGGGCATCGAGCAGATCCCCTATTTCCGAAATCGTATTCATCACCGTTTTCAGATCTCTTGGATCCACCGCATACACCGGTATATTCATTGCCTGAAGCCGAAAGGCGATTTCGCGCGGATTCCCGTCCTTGATGGCAATACACAGATCCGGTTTCAACGCGACAATTTTTTCCAGATCCAGATGTACATAGGAGCCGACCCTGGGGAACTTTGCCACTTCATCCGGATAATTACTGAATTGTGTCACCCCAACCAGACGGTGGTCCTGCCCGAGGGCAAACACGATTTCGGTTATGCTGGGTGCCAGTGCAATCACCCGTTTAACGTCATCAGTCACTGTAATCTGACGGCCCAATTGATCCGTAACACATATTCCGAACCCACGGGATGATATCAGCACCAGCGCTGCCGTCACCCATAAAATCCCTATCTGCTTCCATCGACGTCCCAATCCTGCCCCCATTGTTTCATTTGCGCCCACCTATTGGAAAACAGATGGATGGGCAGCAGTTATCCGTTAATCGGTTATCTGGCCACAGATCCCGTGTTTTAACGTTGATGCCCTAATGAATCAAGAAAAAATACGCCATCGATACCATACCGGAATGCTTTAACACGAAATGGCCACATCATCATTTCATAAATTTAATCAAAAAATTCAAGCTGTAATTGACATGCAGAGGGCTTTTCGTTATAGATGGATATCTTGGGCATTTAGTAAGCACGTAATTAAAAAATAATACAAAGTATATACATTGCGCCATGAAAAACAATCAAAGAAAACGCCCCCGATATCCGGTAAAAATTGATGGAATGGTTATCACTCCCGAAGCGTCAATCCCGATACTCGCAACGGAAATCAGTGTTGACGGCATCAGAATTCAGTCGTCAAAGCCCATCAGCTCCGGAACCAATATCTCCATATCTCTCCAGTTCGAAGAAGAGATATGGTTGTATGGAACGGTCATCTGGGCATTGGATTCAGGCTCAGAAAGTCAACGCATCTATCAAATCGGAATTGAAACATATGCTATTGGGATTCCTGAAATCAAAGCAATTTCGTTTCCGGAAAAGGCCGAGCTTTTTGAAGAAATCCTGAGCCGGTTACAAAAAATGGGGCAACAGGAAAAAAACTCATCATTACAGGAGGGGCTATAACCATCCCCCATTTTTAAATAGAGTAGTTTTTTCAAATTCAAGCAGAGCAAAAGTTTTAACCGCAGCGACAGCGGCTTTTCACTTGTCCGTTCAGAACCACTCCATAAATTTCAGTATTGCTGGCATAAAAACCATGAAAATTGTATTGACCATTCTGGGTCTGCTGTATGTAATCTGCCCATATGACCTCGATTTCATAGTCGGATGGGGGTGGATCGATGACCTTGTCATATTGGTTTTGCTCTGGAAATATTTTTACTCCGGCAAGGCCCGAAAGCAACCCGGGTTCTCCAGACCCCGGGGGTATTCGGGTACCGGAGAGAACACCGGCTCCTATCAAAACCGGTCTCGGGATAACGTTTCAGGTACGCAGGAAACGGATGCCGAAAAAGACCCCTATATCATTCTGGGTATCGATAAAACCGCCTCCATTGAAGATATCAAAAAAGCGTACAAAGAGCTTGCCAGCAGATATCACCCCGACAAGGTCAGTTATCTCGGAGACGAGTTCAGGACCCTTGCCGAAACAAAATTCAAAAAAATTCAGCAGGCCTATCAGAAACTGTGCCCGAAATAAGGACCGGATCATCCCCACAGTACCGGATTATCATCGAGATGATCTGTTACCATCCGCCCGATATCGCCGATAATCGACAGATCCGCCTGACTCAGCCGGATTTCGGCCGCTTTCACGTTTTCTTTGACCTGGTCGGCATTTCGTGCCCCGGCAATGGCACAAGTTTGTGGCTGGGCAATGGTCCATGCCAGAGCCAGTTGCCCCAATGTGATATTATAACGCTTCGCGATCGGCTTTAATTTTTCGATTGCCGACTGAACCCGTGTGAAATTTTCTCCTTTTAACAACCGGTTTCTGAAACGATGATCCCCCTTGGAAAATTTATGGCCCGGTTCGAACTTACCGGTTAAAATACCCTGGGCCATTGAAGAATAGGCGCATACCGTAATGTGATGCGCTTTGCAGTACGGCAGCGCATCGGTTTCCACATGACGCCAGAATAAAGAATAAGGCGGTTGCAGGCAATCAATCCGGCCATACCCGGCCGCTTCCTCCAATTGAATCCCTGAAAAATTGGACACCCCGATCGCCCTTATCTTCCCCTGATCCTTTAAATCATTCATGGCTTTCAGGGTTTCCCCGATCGGCACCGGCTCGGCACCGAATGAGCCCGAAGGCCAGTGAATATAATATAAATCGATATAGTCGGTATTCAAATTTTTCAGACTGCGATGGCAGGCCTCCATCACCTGATCATAACGGAGATGATTTGAAAATACCTTGTCGGCATATACCACCTGATCCCGAACGTCATGAAGCGCACCGGCGATGATCCGTTCCGAATGACCGTTTCCATAAGCTTCGGCAGTATCAAACATCGTAATGCCTTCTTCAAACGCCGTCCGCATGGCCTTTGACGTTTCACGATCGTCTATCCCCGCCCACATACTTTTGCCGGCCTGCCACGTCCCCATTATAATCGGGGATATCCGAATATTCGTAGTTCCCAACACTCTTTTTTCCACAGTCACCTCCCAGGACATCTCCGAATCCGGATAGCAGCCAGCTGCCTGATCGCGGCCCCCATCCGGGTTTTACTGCACCCATAACAAGTAATGTGCCAATGCCGGGCAACCAGCCGAATGGTACCCCCAATGACACATTGTCGGGTTGTACCATAAATCCATCAAATTTTCACATCATAAAATATCACCCGAAGCAAATGCAGGGCTTGATCATAACTGCGGCCATATTTTGCTGTGCGTAGTCTCGGAGTCCCACCCGCTGCCGGCGTACGACATGGCGCGATCCGGGAAAAAATTTGATTCGATTAACGACAGATTGACAGGATGAAACCGGATACGCGACTGCTCAGATGCGTACATATAAAAAGAGCACCTCCAATGATTACAAAGAGATGCTCTATACCTGTTTTGAGTGAGATTTAAACCGTTTCCAGTCGCGATACATTTTTAGCTTCCGGCCCCCGGTCACTTTGCTCAACATCAAAGCCTACACGCTCGCCCTGATTCAGTGTTCTGAATCCTGACATATTAATGGCCGTATGATGAACAAAAATATCCTTTCCCGTTTCCTGTTCGATAAATCCATACCCTTTTTTATCATTGAACCATTTCACAATTCCTTCTGCCAAAGCCATAACCTCCTTTTCAATAATGTTCAACCCCTTATTATTACAAAGCGTTAGACGGAAATCCCGGCGAAGGAAGACCCCTTCAGAGCACCCCCCCTAATCTTTTTAGATCATAGATTAAACTTTTAATACATTATACGTAAGAAATTTGTCAAGGAATGATGTACAATACTTTTTTATCTAAAATTGAGAAATACAGTTTATAGATTTGCCTTGTCAAGATATTTTTTTTTAAATTCATAATACCATTATATTTGATAAGATGCCGTTTATTAGCAGTGATAAAAGTTTTTTCAGCCTGTATTGCAATTCCCCTTTACAGTTAAAAAAAAGTACTATATTTATAGACATTGATTTTCATATCGATATGCTTTTATTCATCTTAAATATCATGTAAATTATTTTAATTTGAGCACTTTGCAAAAAGCTTTAACTGATATTATTCAGCCATAAAGGATATCTGCATCTATGTATCCGGTTTTAAGACCGGCATATAACCATATGAAGATATGAATTATCAATATTTAATCAATGAATTTTTATATTTTCAGCCACGGTAGAGTTTTTTTGTATGATCCACGTGTAGTACCGTTTTTTGTTGACCGGTGTGAGTAAGTCAAAAATTGAATATTAGTTAGTCTTAAAGAGCATCTCAGGCGTATTTTCAGTTATACCAAGTGAAGTTACAATATCACCGGGAGGACTATGAACTATGAAAACGTCTTTGATAATAGGCGTAATGGGAGGCGGAACCGCCTCAGCAGAAGAAATTGAAGCGGCTTACCTGCTAGGAAGTCTGATCGCAAAGCAGGGATGGATTCTGTTAAATGGAGGAAGAAACACCGGAATCATGGATGCCTCGGCAAAAGGGGCCTGGGACGAAGGGGGATTGACCATTGGAATATTGCCGGACAACAATTACAGCCGCATGTCAGAGTATATCAAAATCCCGGTATTAACCGGAATGGGAGATGCCCGAAACATGATCAATGTCCTTTCCAGCCATATCCTTGTTGCCTGCCCGGGACAGGCTGGAACCATTTCAGAGATAGCGCTGTCCCTGAAAAACCACAGGAAAGTGATCCTGATGAATTTTGAAACAGGGACAATTTTTAACGATTATCTGAAACAGGGATTGATCAGCTGTGTAAAAACACCGGGGGAAGTGATCGAAAAAATCAAAGAAATGATAGCATGAAATTTAAAGCCGGGCGGATGATGACTGACAACTGAGCAACGCCGTTGCAAAAATCAAATCTTCCCTTGTCGTGATCTTGATGTTTAAACGGCTGCCGGAAACCATCCTGACGCTTTTTCCCGTTAACTCCAGAAGGGAGGCATCATCGGTGGCGGTTAAGCCTTTTATTTCCGCCTCCTCATGCGCCTTCAGAATTGAACCATAACGAAACGCCTGTGGTGTCTGGGCCACCCATACGGCGGCACGTTCTACGGTTCCTATAATAAAGCCGGATGGATCGACTCGTTTCAATGTGTCAGATACCGGAATACCCAGCAGACAGGCCCCCCATTTTTTTGCGCCCTCAATACTGGCTGCAATATGCGACGGACGGACAAAAGGCCGCACCCCATCATGAATTACGACAATATCGTCCGGCTTCCCGCCCATGGATTTAAGCCCGTTATAAACTGAAATTTGTCGTTCACCCCCCCCAGGGGTGCAAATAACGGTTTTCTGAAGCATCAACGGCGGAAGAATCTGATTCCGGCAGTATCCCAGATCCTCTTCCGGCACTATCAAATAAATGGTGTCGATCAAATCGCAGGCATCAAATGCGGCGAGCGTGTGGCCCACAATCGAACAGTTACCAACCCGGATATACTGTTTCCGTTGCGTTTGTTTCATTCTCTCGCCCTTGCCGGCTGCAACGATCAATCCAAAAATCATAATTTTGTGTGCCTTGGCTCCTGAACAAAAACCCGATCTTCTTTCCAAGTTCAAACATCTTTAATATGGCTGATATTGATGTTTTTACAGCCAGTTAACGACTCTTTTTTTTGACCACTTTGCAAAGGTTTTTACGTACTGCAGAAATTCTGAACTCTGGTTTTATTCGGATTCTATGTAAGGTACTTCAATTCCGGCGGAAGCGGGACGCCCTTGCCCATGGTATCTTCACCGTAATTTACTCCGGCAAGAATTTTTATATCCCGTAATGCGCGGACATCCCCTTCAAACAAGACTTGTTTAATATTTTCTTTCTGGATCTGGCCACCGGCCCACTGGATATTGAGTACGCTGCTGGCATCAAACCGGCTCGAGCCAAAACACAGTTCCACCTGACCGCCATAATGCTGAACGATTTTGGCAACCAGAAGACTGGGTCTGCAGTGAAACCCGAGCTTGACCGGGATATTGACCGCGATGGATGACCGCTCAATATTTTCATTCAATATCTGTCTGGCAAGGCATTCGCCTGTTTTCAGAAAATGACACACGTAATTGAGGCCGTAATTGATGGTATAAAACAACAGCTGATGAGGGTCTATAAGTGCGGAGAGTTTTTCCTGTGCATTTTTATAGGTATTTTTGTAACCGGCATCATGAAGATGCCTCTCATAGAAATGAAGCAGCCGCCCCATCATTTGCATCAGATGAAACACAACGGAAAAAAATGACCGGAGTTCCTTCATTTTACGATTTCCGTACTGATATCCCCCGTGGATAACATAGGTGTCAAACGAAGACTGCAGATTATGAACCAGCATTTCAAATCTTCGAATTTCCACCTCGTTGACCTTGGCAGGCACAAGGGCCATGATTTCATCAATATTATATGGTTTGTAAAAGGCCAGCTGATCGAATGTCCTGCCAATATTTAAAAAATCACTGGCAATTTTGATAATATTTTCCTTTTGCTGGTCCTTGTCTTCATCATCGATGTCATATTCGAGCATCTCGCCGGTTGAAACGGAAATAAATTCCGAATCATCAAATCCGTGCTCCGGAATGGGAATATGAAGGCGCCGGGCTTCATCAAGAATCACCGGCGCCATCTTAATCAGCGTCCGGTTTAAAAACAAGAGAGTGGCTTCACCGTCCAGCTTGATTTTTTCGATGTCCGAAAGGTTATAAAACGGAAGACGGTTGGAGATATGCCGTTGTGAATAACTTGCCAGGCTCAGTTGCCGGACGGCGGCAGACAATTCTCTGTAAAAATACCAGTTTCTATTATTTTTTGCACCATGGATATCCAGAAAGTCTTCCAGCAGCTGCGAAGCACTTACAAACGTTGAATAAAACTTTTTTGTAAATAACGGACGAGGATCCCTGCATTTGGACAGACAGATACAGCATTTTAGAAAATCATGGGAAAAACACCTGGCCTTCTCGGTAAACGCATTTTCTGATAGGGACGTTTTCATCTCCATCTGCTACATCATATCCTTCTGGGTGTTTGATATCGCTTCATCCAATCGCTGTCTGAGACCTGACGGCAAACCCTCTATCTCCACATTTAAAAAGCCTCTCACGATCGTTGAAATTGCCTCATCTTCATCCAGGCCCCTTGCCATAAGATATTCGATCTCTTTCTGATCGATTTTCCCGACAGCCGCCTCGTGCGACATTTCCAGATCCGGCACATAGCCGCGAAGTTCCGGAACCGCATGCATGAGGCCTTCCTTGAGGATCAAGCCCTTACATTCCAGATGCGCTTTAATATCTCTGACTTTTCCGATCAGATCCCCCCTGGCAATGACAGTCCCACCGGAAACAATGGCTCTGGAGATAATCTCGGCCCTGGTTTTGGGAGCATTCAAAACAACTCTGGAACCGACATCCAGATGACTCCCTTTACCGGCCACAAGAATGCTGTTAAACCTTGCCACAGAGCCTTCTCCATCGAGATAGGTGGTGGGAAACATCTGAAGAGACCCGACCGATTTCAGAGAAATATAATTGGACACGAATACACCGCCTGCTTCCACATGCGTTACGGTTCTGGGCCGGACATTGACTTCCTCACCCCAGTCATGGATCATGGTAAACTTGACTTTGGCGCCTTTTTTAATATAAAACTCCGAAACCCCGACATGAAGGCCACTGAGCAGATGGGGTGCGGTCGCACATCCGGTAATGACATGAAGCTCGGAATTCTCTTCGGCGATCAGCACATTATGTACATTTTGGGCAAATCCTTCTTTGGCGATATACATGCAGGTCTGGATAGTTTCCTTCGCCTTGACACCGGCATGCGCATGGATAAAAAAACCTCCCTGGGGCTTTTGATACGCATAGGAGGTAAACATGTCCGTATCCGGAGATATGCTTTTCCAGAGATAGTCTTTCAGCCATGGATGCATTTCCTGAGCCTGCAAAATACCCATCATCTCGATTCCCTCCTGCTGAGACTTGCAGTGAATGACTGAACGATCTTTCTGAATAAACGTGCCTAACCGCCCATTTTCGCCTGAATCAATATCGACACCAACATCGAGGAATTTTCTGGCATCGCTTTCATTAATCTGTGACAGTTGATCAACATAATCGTGGTTCCCGGCATCGACCTCATAATTTTCAAAACGGATATCTTTTTCATGATCTACTTCGCGCATCTGATACACTCCTCATAGCCATATTCTCTGATCCAGTTTAATATATCCCGAGGATTTCTGGAACAGCACAAAACTCCGTTATAAAGCACCTGCCCCTTGTCAGCGGTGATATAATCCAGAATATGACCGGTATGAGTAATTACAAGAGCGGATTTCATATCTTCCTTGACAACGTCCTTGTGAGGTTTGATACTTGGAGTTCTTACATTTCGTCCTAGAAGTCTATTTATGGTATCGCCCAGCAGTCCTATATTCTCCAGATCGACACCCGATTCAGGTTCATCCAGCAGAACAAGATCCGGCTGTTGCGACATAAGCTGAAGCATTTCACAGCGCTTGATTTCACCACCTGAAAAATTCTGATTTACATCACGTTCGAGAAAATCAGTCATATTCAATTGTTTTGCCAGACTTTCGACATCTGCTGTTCCATTACGATCACAGATTTCAACGATATGACGGGTTTTCAACCCCTTGATCGTTGGGGGTCGCTGAAACGAAACGCCGATACCGAGTCTTGCCCGCTCATAAATCGGCATATGTGTAATATCTTCACCCTTGAATATGATTTTCCCGCGTTTGACGTCATAACCGGAGAACCCCATGATCGTCATCATTAATGTCGTTTTCCCGGAGCCGTTCGGTCCAAAAAGAATATGAGTTTCCCCCTTGGGGACTTCCATATTGACATTATCCAGTATGGTTTTTCCTCCGACTTCTACCCTCAGTTCTTCAATCTGAAGCATGCCATTCACCCTACAGCTGATATAGACAATTCTTTATAAAATCCTTCATGCATTAATGTACTGCCTTGTACCCAGACGAGTATTCAGACGATTTCATAAAAGATATCAAGAAAAAAAGCAACCGGACAAATGCACAGATCCCGTTGAATGTTCCCGAAATCGTTTTATGAGGTCATTCACGCATGCATGAGCCACTTCGCCACTTTGAAATGAAAATTATTGTTCCTATAATGCCTATAGTGCGTATAATTCTTTAATCACCCGATTAAACATCCATCAAGCCCGGGAAAACAAAGAATTATTTAACCGTTATAACCCAAAGACCGGCCAAAGCAGACCGTAAGCCGAATTTTGTTCCCGTCACAGGTTACCCTGTAACAGGTGACGATCATTCATCTAAGAGTGACAGTTGCCTGCCACTTCATGCGACCTACCCGGGAACTCGGACGGGCAGCCCTCAAGCGTTCCTCTATTTGGTCTTGCACCGGGTGGGGTTTACATAGCTTCCCCGGTCACCCGGGGAACTGGTGCGCTCTTACCGCACCGTTTCACCCTTACCAGGCGGGCATATCCATTCTGAACCTCCCAAGAGAGGAACCGGCAGGACATCCTGAACCTGGCGGTATACTTTCTGTTGCACTTTCCTTCACGTTGCCGCGACTCCACGTTATGGAGCACCCTGCCCTGTGGTGTTCGGACTTTCCTCCGGACCGACACTCGATCCAGCGATCGTCTGGTCTGCTTTGACCGGTTATTCGGTTTTTCTCCAAAAAATAATCCTCTGGCATTGCGGACAGAATCTCAAAATGTCATTTCGTTGCAGTTCATTGAACATCTGAGGCGGTATGTTCAGATGGCACCCCTGGCAGACAGCGTCAATGACAGGGACAACCGCCGTACCTATTTTTTCCTTTACCCTGAGGAATGTGCTCAGCAGTTCGGGCTGAATCGTACCTGAAATCACGTCCCAATCGGCTTTAAGCTGCTGGAGTTTTTTCCCCGCCTTTTTGGACTCGTTAATTATCGCCTTTTTCTCACTGGCGATTTGAGCACTGACCGCTGCATACTGCTGTGTTTTAATTTCCAGATTTTTCTCAACATCCTCGATACGATCCAGACATTCCAGCATGGCATCTTCAATCACTGAATTTTTCGATTTCAGATCCTCAATCTCTTTCAATATGGATTGATATTCTTTATTGGTCTTGACAGATCTGAGTCTTTCTTCGCTCTTTTTCGCCATGGAAGTATTCACCTTTGTGTCTGACTCATACGCGCGATATTTCTTCCTGACCTCGTCAACCAATGTTTTGTCCTGTTCAAGGCCAAATTCACACGCCTCAAGACGCGAGTCGAGAGCAGCATGTTTTTCCGTTACGCTCGCCAGCATTAATTCGATACATTTTATTTCCGTATCGATTTCCTGCAATCTTATTAAAACATAGATCTGTGCTTTAAAGGAATTTTGCATTTTCTTCATCCAAACATACTGAATCATAGTCGGTTAGCATGGAAACGAAGATCGAACCAATTTTTCGCATCGTACACAACAATTGCCGATTTTCCATTTTCAGCGTATGTCCCATATTTCAGGCCTCAACACACTCCATATATTCCGGAATGCTATTCTGACCCATCCCAAAGCCGAAGCAACTATCGTGTTTTCATTAAACAAGACTGAACGGTTCTTTTTCTATCGAACAGGCTTTAATACGGATCTGATTAAACCCGGCCGCTGTCAGGTGCTTACTGAGCCTGCGGGCAAGCGCCTCAACTACGACAATTTCCGAATTAAAGTGCCCGATATCAATCAATCCAAGATGCGCGTCCTCCACCATTCTGGCATCATGATACCGCAAATCACCACTGACAAACACCTGTGCACCGGATGATAAAAAGTCCTTCATGAGACTGGAGCCACTTCCACTGCACAATGCCGCCTTATGAATCATCAAATCAGGTTTGCCTGAAACTTTGACAAATGGCAACCCGAGTATCGTTTTAATTCTTTGCGCAAAGGCTTCAAGCGTCACAGGCCTCTGAAGCGAACCTACCCGTCCAAGCCCCTGATGTTCATCATAGCTGCATGCCGGATAGACTTCCCAGCTCAAGTCATCTTCCGACAGATTCTGTTCTTTCAGGTCCCGTTTTATCTGATCGAGACAACGCTGTATGTCTTTCCGGAGAAGAACGACCTCAATACGTATTTTATTTACCGGATAGATCGTTTTTTCAATACCGCCCCCACCTCCGGAACCGGGTGCCCGGGGTATGGAATCAGACTTGTATTCCGAAAATATCCGCCATGTTTTAAGCTCTGTTTTTCCGGCGGCCATATCATTGAGCGATGCAGCGATCGTGCATTGAGCTCCGGCGGAAGTGATTATGACCAGATGATATTGTTCAGAATCTGACCGCTTGACCAGGGAATATGTCTCCTCCAGTCCCAACATGGAGGAAAGGATATCGTTGACGCCGCCTTTTGCGCTGTCAAGGTTCGTATGAGCGGAGTATATGGACAGATGATGATGGACAGCAAGCTGAATAATAGAGCCGATCGGAGAGCTCAAATCAACGGATCGAAGCGGGTTAAAAATCAATGGATGGTGAGTGATTAACATATCCGCCCCCTGATTGCATGCCGCTTCGACAACATCATATGCAGGATCAAGCGATATCCAAACAGTTTTCACCGGCCATTCTTTACAGCCGACCTGCAGCCCTGGATTATCCCAATGCTCTGCCAGATAAGGCGGAGCGATCTTTCGCATTACGTTGATGATATCGGCTACTGAAGCAATCATGATCCACCCGCTTTCCCTGACAATCCAAAATTAGATATCATGGCATAGTTTTTCTATTTTGACAATAAAGTCGTTACAAAAAAACAGGGCTCGATCATATCTTCGGCCATATTTTCCGTACATACAGCTTCAGAATTCCCCCCCGTTCCCGTGTATGACATTGCACGATCCGGGGAAAAGATACCGGGGCCATCAAGCGTTAATCGGAATTACCAGTTTTCGCACAAACAAAAAAAGCGTGGCCATTATTAGAGACCACGCTTTTTATTAAAATAAGTAACCGGAAAAGCCCATACCGATCTGCATATCATATCGGCTGGAAACGCTTTGGCAGCTCCCGGATTCATTCAGACAGTTTATTTATGAAATGGGCCCACCTGGGTTCGAACCAGGGACCGACCGGTTATGAGCCGGTGGCTCTTCCAGCTGAGCTATGGGCCCTTAAAACGTTAACTCATATAGTAATTGATCTTTTTACCCCCGGAAACAGTTTTTGTCAAGCATTAGATCCGGGCATTCCGTAAAAAAACAAATCATCAGATGCTAAGGGCTCGCCCAAAAATAACTTTACATTTTAAGCACAGCTGCATCCTGCCTGGCTGCGTTACGAAAGCTCAGAATATGCCGGATATTCCTGCGCTTTCGTGCCTTGCCAGACAGACGCCTCGACACTTGAAATTGCGGACTTGTTTCTGAGCGAATTCTAAGTTTCTATAAAACTTTTTAATTTTTTGCTTCGCGTCGGATGCCGGAGCTTTCTCAGCGCCTTGGCTTCGATTTGCCGGATTCTTTCCCGGGTAACGGAAAAATCCTGCCCGACTTCTTCAAGGGTATGATCTGCTTTCTCTCCGATACCGAATCGCATCCGAAGCACTTTCTCTTCCCTTGGCGTCAGGGTTGCGAGGACCCGTCTCGTCTGTTCGGACAGATTCAGGCTTACCGCCGCTTCAGAAGGCAGCATGAATTTTTTATCTTCGATAAAATCACCCAGATGACTGTCTGCTTCCTCGCCGATCGGAGTTTCCAGAGAAATAGGCTCTCTGGCGATTTTCATCACTTTTCGAACCTTATCCAGCGGAATTTCCATTTTATCGGCAATCTCTTCCGGGGTAGGCTCACGTCCGAGTTCCTGTACCAGATACCGGGATGTCCTGATGAGTTTATTGATGGTTTCAATCATGTGAACCGGTATGCGGATAGTTCTTGCCTGATCTGCAATAGCCCGGGTAATGGCTTGCCGAATCCACCAGGTGGCATAAGTGCTGAATTTATAACCCCGCCGGTATTCGAATTTATCGACCGCTTTCATAAGACCGATATTGCCTTCCTGGATCAAATCAAGAAACTGGAGCCCCCGGTTGGTATATTTTTTGGCAATACTGACAACCAGTCTCAAATTGGCTTTAACCAGATCACTTTTGGCCGTCTTAACAATAATTCGGCCTTCTTCGATGGTATTCATTACCCTTTTCAACGTACGGTGTCTGGATTTTATTGCCACTTCCCGTTCTTCAATTTTCCGATGAATTTCTTTCAAATCCGAAAAAACGGCCTTTAATTCTTCCTTGTCCAGTTCGCTGTATTGAACGGCCCATTGAATAAATTCGTTTTCTGTCGACAGATACGATCGGACATCGTTCGATGACACATGAATACGTTCCGTACACTTGATCATTTCGGCGTTACGGGAATCAAACCATTCAATATGACTTTTAACGATTTCAATAATTTTATCAATCATATTGACTTCGAAACGCCAGTCTTTAATCACCTCATAAATCTTGTTGTTTCGGCGGGAAATATTTCTTCTGATCCGGCGTTGCTCATCTACAGAAAGTTCCTCCGAGAACAGCGTTTCCCGATATTTCCGGTTTTCCTCATCGATTTTTTGAATGGCATGAACTGTTTCGACAAAGCTCTTTATTTGGAACTCTTCTTCTTCAAAGGTTTCCCCTTCGTCGATATCCCGCAGCACATTTTTCGGTCGAAGCCCCCCGGTTTCAATATGCCCGCCGATATCCAGCACGCACTCAATTCCCATCGTAGTTTCCAGCAGAGCCTTTAGAATGTCTCTCTCGCCATCTTCAATTTTTTTGGCGATTTCAACCTCACCTTCCCGACTCAGCAGGGTAACAAGGCCCATTTCTCTCAAATACATTTTGACCGGATCCGTAACAGTTCCGAAATCCGTAACAGTTTCTTCTGACTCGATATTTGACGACTTTGAAATGCTGTCCGCTTCTTTGGCAGCTTTATTATTAACAACCTCGATATCCAGGTCATCGAATATCATAAGCGTTTCATCCATCTGATCAGACGAAAGCATCTCTTCTGGAAGAACTTCATTTATTTCATCATATGTCAGACAACCCTGTTTTTTCCCTTTCGAAATCAACTGATTCAGCAATTTCTCATCAACGTCTTCTTTTTGATCATTTTTATTTTTATTCGTCGGTGATTTTTTCGCCATATAGTAAGGCCTCCTGAAAATTCCGGGCGTTTTATTGTCTTTGTTGTGCCTGAATCTGCTTTTTTCTCAACAAATCATTCAGCAAATTATAATTATTGCCTTGCTCAGCTGCTTTGATCTTCTGCAACAGGATTTTCTCACGACGGCTTCGGCTGATTTCAAACTGGTCAATTAATTTCAGACACCCCTCACGATCCCAGGGCTCGTGGCCAATAGCAAGAGACGCAGCAATATTTCGTATGCTCTCATCTTCGATCAAGCTGACGATATCAGATGCCTTCCCGTCATACCGATTTGCGCGTTCAAGGACAAGCTTTCCAATAAATTTCAACGCATCATCATAAATATGGTCAAGAATATTCTGTTCACCAACCACCGGCAGTATCTCCGGGAACTGAAGCATCATGGCAATAATCTGGCGTTCCATCCTGTCGCTTCGGCCTGAGCCGCCACCCATTTCTGTGGCAGTCTGCTGCCGGGCGTTTGCCGCTGAAATTCGCTGAGTATTTCGCACCGGCCATGCCCCATTAGTTTTTCCGGTATCGACTGCATCAATTTTCTGCCAAACAACCGCCTCATCAATCCCGATACGTTCCGCAAGGTCTTTCACATACAGCGACTTTGCTACGGAATCCATCACGGATGCAATGGGGACGCTCAGCTCTGAAACGATACGAATCTTACCTTCTACCGTTAAACCGCATCGTTTTATTGAAGAATCAATCAAAAACTCAATAACCGTCATGGCGCCGGAAGCCATCTCGGCAAAGGCTTCTGCACCGGATTCAACTAAAAAGGAATCCGGATCGTGCCCGGTCGGGAGTATCAAAATCCGGGCTTCCACCTGCTCATTCATAAAAACACTGACACTTCGCATGGCTGCCTTGATGCCGGCATTGTCTGAATCGTATACGAGTATCATGCGGGCGGCGTACCCTTTCAACAACCGGATATGCTCCATCGTCAACGCCGTTCCCAGCGTTGCGACCGTATTTTCAAATCCATGCTGGTACAGTGTCAGCTGATCGAAATATCCTTCGGTAATGTAAACGGAATTGTCCTGCCTGCATTTATGCCTGGCCTGACTAAGCCCGTATAATGAACGGCTCTTGTTATATAAGGGCGTTTCAGGCGAATTCAGATATTTCGGCAGAGAGTCATCCAGCGCCCGGCCCCCGAACCCGATGACCTTCATGCCCGTATCCATAATCGGAAAAATAATGCGATCCCTGAAACGATCATAAAAACCGGATTGATTTTTTCTGGGTACCGCCAACCCGGAAGTTTTGATCCGCTCAACCGGAATTTGCTTTTTCATAAACACATCGACAAGATGGGTCCAGCCTTCCGGTGCATACCCGAGATGAAAATGGCTGATTGTCGTCTCTGTTATACCCCGACGTTCAAGGTACGCCATGGCCTTTTTACCGGACGGGCTTTGCTTCAGGCAATGTTGAAAAAATTCCATCGCCTGATGATTCATATTGATCAGGGCTTCTTTTTCAGTCATACATTTACGTTGCGCCGGTGAAACTTGTTGAGTCGGTATTTCAACGCCATAGCGTCCAGCCAGAAACCGCTGCGCCTCTGGAAAGGAAAGCTGTTGATATTTCATTACAAAACTGAAAACATCTCCACCGACTCCGCAGCCAAAACAATAAAATATCTGTTTCTCGGGGCTTACCGTGAAAGACGCGGTCTTCTCAGAATGAAATGGGCAAAGGCCAACATAGTTCCTCCCCGCCTTCTTCAAGATGACCACTTCCGAAATGATCTCAATAATATCTGAGGCCTGTTTAATTTCTGATGTTTTGTCTTCAGGGATAAAAATTGCCAAGAAGTACTCCCTCCATAATTATTGAAAAGGTAAGATCAGGTTCTGATGGAAGGGAAAAAGGGAAATATGGTTTTTACTCCTATGTCGATAGGTCCGGGAAACTGCCTCCCTCCGTTGAGAAGCATAAAAAAAAGAGCAACAGAATTTATGTAAAAAATATTTTACAGAGCTAAATACAATAAGGACCAAATAAGGATTTGTCAAGAAATTTCAAAAAAGCCAGAGACTCAAACAGACGATGGCATTTTTTTTGAAATCCGAATGGCCTCTTTCAAACTCAATGTCCCGTCATACAGCGCTTTTCCGGTAATGACCCCAACAACGCCAACCGCTTCCAATGGCAGCAGCTTTTTTATATCTTCAATGGTGGCAACACCTCCGGAAGCCACAACCGGAATCGAAACGGCTTCCGCAAGCCTTCCGGTTTCTTCGATGTTTGGTCCGGTCTGCATACCATCACGGTAAATATCCGTAAAATTAATAGCGGCCACGCCACAGTCTTCAAATTGCTTTGCCAGATCTACAGCCCGAATGCGGGTGGTTTCCGTCCACCCCTCGATTGCTACCAAGCCATTACGGGCATCTATGCCGACCACTATCCGGCCCGGATACACTTTGCAGGCCCGTTTTACCAGATCCGGATTTCTTATGGCTTCCGTGCCAATCACAATTCGGCTGACCCCGAGATCAAAAAAGGTCCGTATTGTCTGTTCATTACGGATTCCCCCGCCAACCTGAATCGGTACAGTTACACTTTCAACGATGGATTTAACAGCCTCCCCATTCAAGGGCGTTTTCTGGATAGCGCCGTCCAGATCCACCACATGTATCATTTCAGCGCCTTCCTGCTGCCACCGTTTTGCCATGGCAGCCGGATCATCCGAGAATACGGTTTCAGAATCCATTCTCCCCTGACGAAGCCGAACACAATGACCATTTTTTAGATCAATCGCAGGTATTACAACCATAATATTCCTTTATCTGCTGCGGATTAAGCACCGGTTTCTCATAGCGACGGAAAGTCCTTGAGGGCATCGTCAATGCCACCGGAAGCCAATTCCTCGGCTGATATCCATTGTCCCTTCCGCTTGATAAATGTTCCTATCTTGAAAAGATTTTCGCTTAAGGTCTGCTGAATTTCGTCTACATGCCCGTTCCAAATGAGCCGACCATCCGGCACACTGAGCAGCAGCATGTCCAGGCCGACAGAAGCCGGAGATTCAGCCGTATAACGAGTGCCTACCCGATGTCTGAACCGATAAACCCGATTGAGCAGGATGGCATCGGCGCCCAGCTGTTGTCCGGTTTTCATCAACAGCTCCAATTCCGACATTTCAGCCCGCGTTTCAGACAGAAGCGACGAAATGGCCCCCTGAGCCTGGCCCGGCGGTATCAGCACCAGCGCCTTTCGCTCCATCAACGCCGACATCAAATAATCGGTCAAAAAAGCATCCGCTCCCTCGGCCACCTCTTCGATTAAATATACCTTGCCACTGACCGGGCATCTATAGCTGGCATGATCTCCAAGCTTTCGGTAAAGATCGTCAAAAGGCATTACCAGAATTTTTTCAAATCGATCCAAACCGGTAGCCCGATCCGGATACAACAGTCGATTCTGGCATGCGCCGATAAAGACCACGAGCACAGCCAAACACAATACAGCACACAAACCCGGCGGTTTTGACGATAGCTTGCGATTTAATTTCATGATGTATTTTTTCTTTTTTCATCGCCGCTGTAGAAACTGCGAATCGAAATTCATCAATTTTACCCGGCATCTACCCTGTACCGACGGGCATTATGATTACCACAAGAAAAACTCACAGAGCGCCTTTGGAAGATCGAACCCCTGTTATCCGGCTATCCAATGCCGTAGCCTGATCCAGAGCCCTTCCAAACCCCTTGAACACCGATTCAACGATATGGTGCAAATTTTCACCATAGCGCACATTGATATGAAGGTTCATTCCGGCCCTGTTTGAAACAGCCCGGAAAAATTCCTTAACAAGGTATATACCCATGGTATCCTGCTGGCCGGATATCAGAGGAGCATTCAGTACCAGATACGGGCGGTTTGACAAATCGATCGTAACCGAACTCAAGGCATCATCCATCGGGGTGACGGCGTGTCCGTATCGGCTGATACCTTTTCTATCGCCGAGCGCGCTGCTTAATGCGTCTCCGAGCACAAGCCCTACATCTTCGACCGTATGATGACAATCTACATTGATATCCCCTTTTGCAATTACGGAAAGATCAAAAAAACCATGCACTGAAAAAAGGGCCAGCATGTGATCCAAAAAGCCGATGCCAGTTGAGACATCATACGTTCCCCTGCCATCCAATTCCAGTTTAATCCGAATTTGTGTTTCTTTAGTCCGTCTCTCGACTTCCGCATTTCTCATATGAATTCATCCTGCCTGAACCGCATCGTTTTATATATTAACCCCCGAAACACAATAAAATCAAACTCAGGTACCGGTATATGCAAGGTTTACGGCGAAATGTATTTTTCAGGAAATAAAAAAGAAGCTGTCTTGTATATGTATAACCGTTTGAAGTTATCCGTCCGGGAAAAAAATGGAAACAACCACATACGCCACCATTCAATATAGTGGTTAAAATTGAGTCAATATCTGTACATAACTGTTTTGTCAACTGTTTAGTTTCCTCATCCCGACACATTTTCCGGAAACATGCATGCTGCAGTCAGCATCTGCCCGGAAACAGAATAGATGCTTCCAGTTTAAGGTCGGCGAAAATTTTAACCTCACGACAGGGAAAATCTTGAGAATTTAAATATGGCCTGGCGCACATTAAAAAAACAGTCACTTGCATATGGGAAAAAGTTAACCCTTGCCCATCAAACCGAAAATCAGCGCCCTGATCTTCTGGCATGCAAATTTCATACACGATCGATACGGAAAACGAAAACCCATAAACAAAAGCGACATTTTGCCCACGGCATCAGGCAGCTATCCGGCACAATTCATTTAATGTTCAACACGTTGCAACAAATAAATTTGAACCGGGCAGCGGCATAAAAAATATTCCACCCCGGCTATTTTGATCGCCCCCCCTGACTTGCCAATTCCATTTCTATGAAATATACTTCATATTTCTATACCATAAAAGTTTATAATCCTGTCATGACTGCGTCATAATAACCCGAGCTTTCGGCTACCATTATACTCCTTGAAGCATTCACCTTTTCAATGCTATGTATGAAGCGAAACGGCCGATTTTATTTAACGCGTTTTCTTTTTCCTATAAGAAAATAACCCTGCCAGCCGTATGCTGAAACAATTTCAGTGGTCACTGATTCGATTTTATACCAGATGCAGACATTCTCACCTGAATGATCGAACCTGCCCGAAGCCCCCGCACCGGTTACCAGCTGATAAAATCAATCAAAAAATAGACCTATACTATTTAACTAAAAGGAATTGTCATGATGTCAGAACTGAACGCTGCATTTTCAGTTATCGGCATGTCATGTGCCAACTGCGCCTTAAACATTGAACGCGCTGTCCAAAAGATAGAGGGTGTATTAAAGGTCAGTGTAAACATTGCCACCGAACAGGCGTCCATTACCTTTAATCCCGGGCATGTTCACTTAAAAACAATTGTCGAAACCATTCAAAAGGCCGGATTCGACGTTCCGTCAGCAAAAGCCGAATTTCCGGTAATCGGAATGACCTGCGCCAACTGCGCCCTGAATATCGAAAGAATTTTAAACCGAACCGTTCCGGGAGTTCTGAAAGCCTCTGTGAATTTTGCCACAGAACACGTTTCTGTGGAATATATTCCTTCGGTTTCATCATTAGAAGATATTGTTTCTGCCATAAAAAATGCCGGGTTTGAGGCTGTCAGTCCGGACAGAATACTCGAATCCGACGATGCAGAACAGACAGCACGAAAGGCTGAAATCAAAAATCAGACCCGAAAGTTCATTGTCGGGGTTTTGTTTGCTCTGCCCGTTTTTATCATTAGTATGGGCCGGGATTTCAACCTGATCGGCAGCTGGGCCCAAAACGCCTGGGTCAACTGGCTGCTGATGGCGATGGCGACCCCGGTTCAATTCTACACGGGATGGGATTTTTATACCGGAGGATTCAAAAGTCTGAGAAACAAAACCGCCAACATGGATGTACTGGTCGCCATGGGCTCTTCGGTGGCATACCTCTATTCCGTTGTTATAGTCGCTTTCCAGTTTTCGGGCTCTCATGTGTATTTTGAAACGTCTGCTGTCATCATCACGCTGATAAAACTGGGGAAAATGCTCGAATCCAGAACCAAAGGAAAAACCGGCGGCGCCATTCGAAAACTGATCGGACTTCGACCGAAAACCGCCACCATTATCAGAGACGGCAATGAAACCGAAATTTCCATATCACAGGTCCAGGTCGGAGATATTATCCTGGTTCGCCCCGGGGAGAGAATACCCGCCGACGGATCGATTGTTTCCGGCCAGTCATCTGTGGATGAATCCATGGTTACCGGGGAGCCCATGCCGGCAGACAAATCCGATGGTGATTCGGTTATCGGAGGCACCATCAATGGTGAGGGGATGCTCAAATTCACCGCATTAAAGGTCGGACAGGACACTGCTCTGGCCCAAATTATCCGCCTCGTACAGGACGCCCAGGGCAGCAAGGCTCCGATTCAGGCTGTTGCGGACCGGGTCGCGGCTGTATTTGTCCCTTCGGTCATTTTTATCGCTTTCATCACTTTTATCATATGGTGGATAGCGACCGGAGATATTGTCGCTGCCATGATCCGCCTGGTGGCAGTTCTGGTGATTGCCTGCCCCTGTGCGCTGGGGCTGGCAACCCCCACGGCCATCATGGCCGGAACAGGAAAAGGAGCTGAAAAAGGCATCCTGTTTAAAACGAGTGCAGCTCTGGAAATGGCCTCCAGACTCGATACCATCGTACTGGATAAAACAGGAACCATAACAGAGGGAAAACCCGGGATTTCTGAAATTATCCCGCTGCTTCCGGATAATTATCCCCGCGAGGACATCCTGAAGTTCGCTGCTTCGGCAGAAAAAGGATCAGAACATCCTATAGGAAAAGCCATTGTCAATGAAGCACGAAACCGTCACATCGACCTCCGGGAACCTCAGCATTTCAAATCCTTCGGAGGATTTGGCGTCGAAGCCACGATCGACGGGACCTTAGTGAGGGTTGGCAAACCCCGATGGTTTGTGGATCAAGGCATCGACATGTCCTCCGGGCGTGAACCGATCAACAGGCTCCAGGCAGAAGGCAAAACCGTCATTGCCATTGTGATAGAATCCATGCTTTGCGGCCTGATTTGTGTTTCGGACAGGTTAAAACCCGATTCGAAAGCGGCAGTCAAACGCCTTAGAAGCCAGAACCTCAATGTTGTCATGCTCACCGGGGACAATATCCAGACTGCCCGGGCTGTTTCCTCACAGGCCGGCATTGACGAACTTATTGCTGAAGTACTCCCGGAAGAAAAATCATCGGCAATCAAAGCACTGCAGGATCAGAAAAAGATTGTCGGGATGGCGGGAGACGGCATCAATGACGCACCGGCGCTGGCTCAGGCGACCGTAGGCTTTGCCATTGGCACCGGAACGGATGTGGCCATCGAAACAGCAGATGTCATTTTGTCAAGCGGCAGCCTGATGGGCATCCCGAGGGCCATCACGCTCAGTAAAGCCACCATGAACACCGTCAGGCAGAATCTGTTCTGGGCGTTTTTCTACAACATCATTCTGATACCCCTGGCCGCAGGAATCTTGGCCCCTTTTGACATGTTCCCCGGCTTTTTAAGGCACCTTCACCCGGTTCTGGCGGCAATGGCCATGGCTTTGAGCAGCATATCGGTTGTTTCAAACAGCTTGAGACTTTATCATGCCCCGTTTAAATAACCCCCCAGCTACACAATAATATCCAGAAGAGTTTCGCTCATCTCGTCCTGCGCCTGAATCGATCGGATATTGGCTTTATGCCCCTGCTCAATGACGATTGAGTCAGCCACTTCTTTTTCCAGACTTATGTCGGACTTCTCATCAAAGGCACGGGACATGCGGTCTGCCACCCCCGCCATTTTTTTCCCCTCGTTGATCAGAGATGAAAGAGAGTTCGAAACTGAGCTGATCATAACGCCCCCATACTTTTTTGTTTACAATATCAAGCACGAACTATTTATCATTTTGTTTACGCAACATCAGAATATTAAAATATTTTTTTCCACAGATTACGCAGATTTCACAGATTATTTTTAAATTCAAACACCAACCTATCTTACTTTTCTTTTAATCTGTGTAATCTGCGTAATCTGTGGATAATATTTTCAACGCAATCTGCGGACCAAAGGCTATCTCTTTTTGATCTCAAAAAATAGAAATTCCTATACTATGTATTTACTATCGTCTGTCATTAAAATATCTGAAGTTTTTTTCGGCGAGTCGAGCTGTTTTCTCGCGTCACTGATCCGCTCAAGGACTTGCCGGGACGATACCGTTACAGCCTCAACCAGTTCACACGCCTCCTGTCGGGTAATCCGTTTTTCATCGACCATCTGTTGCATTTGCAAAAGGCTGGAACCATAATTGTTGAATCGCGATAGCAGCTGTTCCTGATATGATTTGCCCACGGCGTCCACAAGTTTTGATATATATTGAAATTTTAAATTTTCCTTATAATCATTGAAATGAGCGGCTACGGCCATGCGGGTTTCCCGTTTCAATTGCCGCAGCGCATCTTTAAGCGCCAGATATTCTTCCTCCTGATGGGAACTAAACGGTTTTTTCAACAACCGTTTAAAATAATTAACCAATCGATATGCACCCAGGCGCATCATGGCCTCAGTTCTTACTTTTGCCCGATAATTCACGGTCGCCGTTGCAGGTGAAATGGCCAATCTGTTGACGATCTTAATGGAGTCAAAATCCGGCGTCTCTGTTTTCTGGAGTTTCACGGGCATTCTGGATATTCCCAACGCTTCAACGGCGTCATTATATTGCTCCAGCGCATCTTTGATAATGGCATCATAAGGACGGCAAACCGTCTCAAAACACCGGCCGACCATCTCCTCCCTGGCCCTGACGAAATTAACCAGTTTAGGATTGACCGCCTCTGTCATAAACCCATCCAATGCCTGTTTGAATTCCTGAAATACCAGATAGAGTGTTCCGGAAAAACCCGAAGATTCAAGGTGTTGAAAATATTTTTCATGAGAGATGGAGTATCGTTGGATCCATTCACCGACATCTTTCAGAATTTCTCCATACCCGGCATCAAAGAATCGGTCGATATCCGATTTAATGTCTTGAGTAATTTTCCCGGCCGCGCCCTCCAGTGTGGTACGAATCATGTCCCGGATCGGTATCATGGCGTTTTGATGATACGAAATTTTTTCGATCATGCTTACGGCCTGAGCTGAATCTTCTCTGAGGACCTTCTGGCTGACCGCCCCCCAGTGCTCCATGGCGGAGGCAAGAACCGCAAAACGTTCAAGATGATTCCGCAACAACAGAGAATATCGATCCTCAGTAATTTTCTTCACCAGGGAAGATTCAAGCTGCAAGGTTTGCTGATCTGAAAATTCGCAGAAATCGGATTCTTTTTCCCATTGATCAAATCTGAATTGATCTTTTTCAGACAGATTCCCGGCACAATGCCGAAACAGATTATACAGTCCGGAGAGAGCATAGATTTCCGGATCTGGTTTGATCAAAGACAGATCTTCTTTGATTTTATCAAGCAGCCTGTTCAGATCATCCAGAGTTTCATGCTCATTAAAATCGCAGTTGACGACAAAGACGATGTTATCTATTATCCCCATTTTCTTAATAATGGATAAAAATTTAATATCGGCCTGACGCAGGCCGGTTCGACTGCTGATGACATATACAATCATATGCGTGAGAAGCAGATAATCCTGAATCATCGCAAGGTGCAGAGGATTTGGCGAATCACTCCCCTGGCAGTCTGCAATCTCTATATGCTCGCCCCCCAGCGTACTGCCACCGATTTCCAGTAATACATCCTTCAGATACACCGCCAGGCTGTCATTTCCTACAAATTCTTTATGTCGTTGAAAATTTTTACCGGCAAATACGCTGACCTTACCATCCGGGGATACGATATCCTTGATTCGCTCATATCCTTTAAGATAGGAAGACAGCAGGATACTGTTGGCATCTCGCGTATCATTGGCCACAAACTGCTCGGTCTTCAGCTCCCCCATGGCATGTTCGAGTTTCTGACGATCCTGAATTCGTCTGATATCAAACCGTTCGCTGTCAGATCGAGACGGGGATGGGAACAAAATCAAAGCCCGGTTCATATCGTCTGCAACTTCATCCCAGGATTTAAAATACAGCAACGCCTTCAGAGACTGCCCATACCGGATTCTGGTGACAATGGAAGTTACAACGCCCGCCCCGCGCTTTAAATAATCACCTTTGAACATTGAATTAATCAACGTACTCTTACCCGATTTAACCGTTCCTACCACTGCAATACGAACAACATCCTCCGTTATATGCTGAAACGTTTCCCGGCATACATTTCCCCATTCTTCGAAAAAAGGATCAGACATTGCCGAAAGCGACGCCGCGCGGGATTTGATATGTAACAGCTCCTGGTGGATCTGCAATATCTCGTTTTTCAATAAAGTGTATGCATCCATAGCTTTTTCTTTTTATGATAAAATATGAGTGTATATCCAAAAAATAAACGCCAATATCAACAGGTGATTAACTACCTTGCCTGACATGAATTGTCAAAGCGATTTACTCAATTCCGGCGTTGCATTGTCACCATGCCGGATGATATACACCGGTATCAGCAGTCTGACAGTTGAAAAAAATAACCCGAAAAGATCAGATTTACCTGCCGTATTCTACGAAACCGGCGGCGCTCTTTACCCCTCAGGCAAGTCAATGATACAGCATCTCTCGCGTTGCGAAAGGGCTTTCAGGCGGCTGCTGGAACATCACCGTGACGCCCCGGATCTGAATCCTTATCTACTTTCCAAATATCAGAAACGACCGTTTCTCATTTTTTACAATCAGGAATAACCCGGCCTTATCATCGAGTAAAAATCAACATACACGTCTGAGCAACCCACTGTTTCCCTGATTTATGGACTGGTGCCTTGTAAATTCAATCCTTTTATGCTATAGGTAAATAAAATTTGCTATTTATTATGTCTGCTTAAGCCTCAGGGTCATTGGATTTTTAAATTACGACAACAAATAATATTGGCATCATATAAAATATGATGCTTTATTCAGAACACAAGCCAGCCATTTTTTTCAGATCATATGTTTTCATTAAGGGGAGATATTCTGAAAAAGAAAGGAATTTTTTTAAGGAGAAATTATAAAAATGTCCGAAAAACATCCTGAATGCCCGTTATATAACCCCTTGAATTGCAAAGAATATTACAATCCAAAGCTTTGCGCTTTTGTCAGAAAAGACAAAGTGTGTCTGAAAAAGCGCAAACCCAAATCCAAAAACAAGGAAACAGCTGAACAAGGAGAATTATAGCAGTCAATCATGACAACTAACTCCCCATTTTCTTTGCTTATATTGATTATGCGCGGCCTGCACTATCTGAAAGAAGCAATGGATCGACCCCTACGGTTTTGAGAGCCGCATCCCATCTGTTTTCTTTTGAAACACGAAAAATTATTTCCTCGGTTACATCGCACGTCAACCAAGAATTTTGTTTCATTTCATCTTCTATCTGCCCCGGACCCCAACCTGCACAGCCCAGGCAGAAGATATAGGACTGCGGCCCCTCGCCTTTTGATATCGCCTCGATAACATCATTTGTATTGCTCATGGCAAGAGACGGTGTAACATTCAAGCACCCATTCCAGCCAAAAGGCGGGCCGTGAAGGACAAACACCTCATTCATATGAACCGGGCCACCGATATATACCGGGGTACGCTCCGTGCCTGAGACTGCCGGAAGATTAAATTCTTCAAATATTTGCTTTACAGTCAAATAGGAATGAACACGATTGACGACAATACCCAGGGCACCCTGCGCGGTATGCTCGCATACACATGTCACGGTTCTGTAAAAATTTGGATCCGTCAGCTTGGGCATCGCAATCAGGAATTGCCCCTTGAGCGTCTCAAGATAAGTTGATTTCATAATTTCCTCAAACGGAGAATGGGGTTGAATTTTGATGGTTTCAACGTAACCCGGCTTTTTTCCCGGCGCCTGCAAATCCATACCACGTTTCCAGGCTTATTTTTGACAAATCTTTTGACAAAGCCCGTTGTTCAATAATATATATTATTTATTGTTTTTTCAGAAGGCATTTAAAATATTCTGAACATACATACCCATAAAACGAATAGCCTACGTTACTGTTCATTATATTTCAACAACGTTATCGATAAAAACAGTAATACATTCCCCCTGCAGGAGCAACCGCATTATGAAAATCATTTCGCCTGAGCATCTGTCATCGGCCAGGCCCACCTGCACTAAAATCCGTCACTCCCGGAGCGCCGGATTTCACGACCTCCTTCAGCAGTACACTTCCGCGGAGCAGATTCCTGTCACCCCTTCAGCAGGCACTCTGCCGGAAATCAGTTCAGTTCATACCCCAGGCACGATTAACTCCGATGCCCGTGCCTTCAAAAGTGCAACGGACACGACGCTGGATCTGTTTGATTCCTACATCCGTCAGCTGAACGATCCTGAAACCAACCTGAAAGAAATTGAACCAACCCTGAGAAATCTCGTGAATCAGGCTGAATCCCTTCACTCAATATATGTTGACAGCGATACATGTCCACCTCAGCTGAAGCAACTGTTAGACCATCTGCTTATGGAGACGAAACTGGAACAAATAAAGTTTCAACGGGGGGATTATGTAGATTAAAACGGGTTGATTTTTCTATCCCTGTATCAGAAACCAGGAATTTACTCTGGCAGCAGCCACTGATATCGATGGTACGAAACGTATTGTCATCCTCAGCGGAGGAACAGATGGTACGAATCGACCGACAGATGCTGCAGGCGCATTTGCTGGCAACCCCGCCGTTTCCAGAGCCCGGCAGATGAAACTGTCAGCCGGCAAATTTCTATCCGACAACGATACCTATCATTTTTTCAAACGCCTGGGTGATTTGCTGATCACGGGACCGACCCATACCAATGTCATAAATCTTCACATCATGATTATCCGATGAGGCCTGAACCGGCATGGAACTTGAATTCAAAGCAATCGACCTGCGCCAGCAGAAAGACTACATGAATCTGCTGGCGCTGTGCCCTATAAAATTTTCAGATATCAGTTTCATCAATCTCTGGGCATGGGCAGAAGAATACGGACTTGTCTGGGCCCGTGACGAAAACCTGGTATGGATCAGACAAACCCGCCCCGAAGCCTGTTACTGGCCGCCGGTTGGCCCATGGGAAGACATTGACTGGCAGGCATGCATCGATCGGAATATAAAAAGGCCTGCACTGTTTACCCGCATGCCGGATCAATTGGTTCGGCTCTGGGAAAACCGTCTCCCGACCGCCCTGGCAATTGAGGATACCAGAGACCACTGGGATTACCTTTATCTGTCAGACGAACTGATTGAACTTAAAGGCAGCAAACTGCACAAGAAAAAAAACCTGCTGAACCAGTTCAAAAAAGGATACGATTTTACATACCGGAAGATAGATACTGAAACCATCGAACTGACCAGGCAGATGCAACAGGACTGGTGTACCTGGAGAGATTGCGAATCCTCGGATACGCTGGCGGCTGAAAACAGGGCCATTGAACGCGTGTTAACCCACTGGGAAATATTTGAAGGGATTGCCGGCGGGTGTATTTCAACCGGCAACACAATCATCGCCTATACGGTAGCCGAACGGTTAACGGACGATACGGTTCTAATTCATTTTGAAAAAGCCGATCCAAATTACAAGGGCGCCTATCAGGCCATCAACCAGATGTTCCTGGAGCACTCGAACCATCCTTTTTCCTTCGTCAACCGGGAACAGGACCTTGGCGATCCGGGCCTGCGAAAGGCCAAGTTATCTTACGTGCCAGCTGGCTTTGTCCATAAATTCCGGGTAGTCATCCGGGAGTCGTGACATGAGCCCCGGAACAGTGAGCCCCTTTAGGGGCCTTATTCCTTAAACTCTGTCAAAAAAACAAAATTTTTCCCGTTATAGTTACCGCCCGCTTCGCTCGAGACGCGCAGAACGCAGAGCCTCGAAACGGTGGTTTTGGTCTCTGAGATCTCTATGCCTCGAGAGAGCGAAGCAAACGGGCGGTATAAAATTAAAGAGTTTTTGTAACGGCAACTCCATGGAAATCGGGTTGCGGGCACGGCCCGCGTCAGATCGTTTTTGTCTTCAGATATTTTGATCTTGATCCGCCCGTTGATAGGTGCCCCTCAGGATTGCGGCCGGGTGTCATTAAAATGATTATACCCGCCCTTCAGCACGACGGGTTTCTGTGAGGGGTCAACAAGAAACCGGCCCTCGCTGGCAGGCCTGATCTTTCCCACCACATGATATTTTACCCCGGTCCGATCCAGTCGGTCCACGTTATCCGGAGAAACGGTAAAGAGCAGCTCAAAATCTTCGCCGCCGTTTAACGCAAACTCCACCGGATTTACACCCAGTGTTTTCCCGGCTTCGATCACATCCGGATGCAGAGGAATCTGATCCGCATACACACACGCCCCCACATTACTCCGGTTGCAGATATGATTTACTTCCGATGCCAGTCCGTCACTGATATCGATCATTGCATGGACAATGGGCGCCAGATGACGGGCGGCATCCATCCGGCATCGAGGGGTCAGATGCTTTTCCATCAAATAAGGGGAAACCGGTTTTTGTTCCGTCAGCAGCCTGAGCCCGGCCCCGGAAGCGCCCAGCATGCCGGTAACCGCCAGAAGATCTCCGGCCCTGGCATGACTTCGCAAACAAAGATGCTCACGCGGCACCGTTCCCAGCACCGTTATACCGATCGTAATCACCGATCCATGGGTGGTATCGCCTCCGGCAATCACCGCATGATGATTCCGGCATGATTCGGCCAGGCCACTGTAGAGTTGCTCCACCCACTGTACGGTTGTCCGGGGTGTCAGCACCAGGGATACAAACAGGCAGACCGGCGTCCCGCCCATGGCGGCGATATCACTGATATTGCATTCGGCCGCTTTGATGCCGATCTGATCCGGCCGGGCCCACGAAAGCTTGAAATGATCGTCTGCCACAAGCGTATCGGTCGTTACCAGAATATACTGGTCCGGATCATTGCCCGATTTTAAAACGGCCGCATCATCTCCGATTCCCACAACCACCTGGTCATGGTCAACCGGAACCATATGCGCCAGTCGGCCGATTAAAGCAAATTCTCCACCGATATCCTTAATATACATGTTGTTTCCCCGAATCTGACCCGCCCTGATTTTCTCTGGCTCTCCGGATCGCACACCACTGACCGCACATGGAGCAGGCGTGCTCTTCGTTTTTGCTCTCATCCAGTTTCACCTTATCCACATACGCTTCGAATTTTACCGGGTCAATGGATAATTTCTGCTGAGCGTCCCAGTTAAAATCCTTTCTGGCCTGTGAGATTTCCAGATTTCTCTGAACCTCTTTCTTGTTTTTCCGGCTTAAATCCACGGCAGCGGCCGCGATTTTTGAAGCGATCACCCCTTCCCGGACATCATCTATATCCGGCAGTCTCAAATGCTCAGCCGGCGTAAGGTAACAGAGAAAATCAGCACCAAAATAGGCAGCCAGCGCGCCCCCGATCGCACCGGCGATATGATCATACCCGGCCGCGTAATCGATGACCAGCGGCCCCAGCACATAAAACGGCGCACCATTGCAGATGGTTTTCTGTTTACGGATATTTTCTTCAATCAGATGCAGGGGCACATGCCCCGGGCCTTCCACCATGACCTGCACATTGGCATCCCGGCAACGCTGAACCAGCTCCCCAAGGACTTCAAGCTCCCCGAACTGAGCGGCATCATTGGCATCGGCCGTACATCCGGGCCGAAGCCCATCGCCAAGCGACATGGTAATGTCGTACGCGTACGCGATTTTGAGAATCTCATCAAAATGCCTGTACAAAAAACTTTCTTCCCGGTGGTGCCGCATCCAGTTCACCATAATGGAACCGCCCCGGCTGACCACACCCAGCTGCCGATGATCGGCCAGGGGAATATGCTTTTGAAGCAGGCCGGCATGAATGGTCATAAAATCCACTTTTTCTTCGGCCTGCTTTCTGACTACATCCAGAAACCGGTCAATGGTAAGCTCTGCGGGATTGTCCAATCCGATCATCGCTTCATAGATGGGGACCGTACCGAGGGTAATATTGCACTCGCTGGTAACCGCCTGCCGGAATCCGCTGATATCCCCGGCGATGGATAAATCCATGACCGCATCCGCCCCACTGTCTATAGCGGCTTTTACCTTCACGATTTCATCGCTGAAATCGCACTGCGTCGGAGAGGTGCCGATATTGGCATTCACTTTGATCCGTGTGCCTTTGCCGATACCGATCGGATCAAATTCCGTATGACGGTTGTTTCTCGACACCACCACATAGCCGTTGAGGATATCGTCAATGAGCTGCTGCGGATCAATGGCTTCATCCGCGGCGATTTTTCTGACAAACTCCGGGATACCCCCCTGTTTCAATTCATCAATCACTGTACTCATCGTATTTCCTTTCAGATGATATATAAATCTACAGACCAGGAATTTCCGTTTTTAATTAATCTTATCAAAATGTTACATGCAGAAGAACGCTACACTTGAGGACCGGTAGCGTTGATCCCTTGAGAATGCTATAGGATAAAAGCTTCCTGTTTCTTGTCTTTTGCCTCAAACGAAGTGATCCTCAAGCGATAGCGGTCCTAAGTCCGCCCGCAGGGCGCTATCTTGATCCAATCAACGACAACAGTTCATTAATCCTGGCAGAAATATCCGCCGAGTCATTGACTTCAGATATCATGGCAAAATAATGAGCCCCGGCGTCCCTTACCTGTACGATATTGTCTTTTGTGATACCCCCAATGGCCACCACCGGAATATCTGAGCAGCTTACGATCTGGCGAAGCATTTCAATGCCGATCACAGAGGCATCCGATTTGGACGCCGTCGGGAATATGGCGCCCGCCCCGATATACCCTGCACCAAAACGTTCAGCCGCCAGAGCTTCTTCGACATTGCCGACCGATACGCCGACAACCATATCATCAGGTACCCTGGAAATAACCTCCTGAAAGGACTCATCTCCCTGACCGATGTGAATGCCATGTGCATGGATATCCATCGCGATATCCACACGATCATTGATGATCAAAGCGGCATTTTCATACCGATTGACCAGAGCCAGCATCTCGCTTGCAAGGTCATGAAACGCATGGTCATCGATGGTCTTTTCTCTGAGCTGAATGATTTTGGCCCCGCTGTCGAGCAGGCGCCGGCAAAGCGCTATATTATCTGCAAAATAATAAATATCGCTCCTGTCCGTGTTAAAAATGGCTGATCTGTGTTTCATAAATAATCTTCCTGTAAAAATGATATGCTGAATTCGGTACCCTCAAAACAAAAAAAGCAGGCGACAGCGAAACGGAAGCTGACACCTGCTTTTGATTATCGGCTTTCAGTGTTTCCTTACGCTGGAATTATCCAGTTCAAGTTAAAGGGTTTTATCTCAGCCTGTTTGATTCGACGGGCACCCCTAACACGAAATAACATCATCATGTATTGCATGATGATACACACACTTTAAAAGAACCGCTCTGATTAATTGTTATCCGGATTGTCTTACAATTTGTTCAGATAGCAATTTTAACTGTCTTAGTCAACCGTAATTCGACATAATGATTTAAATATAACACCGACGCAGGCATCGGAAAACGACTGTTCAGTACATTCCCCAGGAACCTGCCTTATAGTACCGGGTGAGGACCGGCTTTGCCTCCGAATTGACCTTGATGCCCTTAAACCGGGCGTCATCCAGGACCCCTTTGCCGAAAAGCATCATCGATATCATGGCATCCGCATTGATAAACCGGGTTTGAATGTCTGAAAAAGTTTCATTCATCAGCACACGTTTAATAGTTGTTTCATCGGCATCTTCATCCCTCACACCGATGACCCATCCCCATTCACCCATGGTCGGGACCTGATTGTGATAGGGTACTGCCGAAAATCCGGCCGCACGAATAGTTTTCAGCACGCATAAAAACGCGTCTCTTGAAAAATACGGACTGGTGGCCTGAGTCACCAGAGCCCCCCCGCGTATCAAATGCCGTCGAAGCATCCGGTAAAAACTTTCCGAATACACATGCATCAAATCTACTGAATCCGGATCCGGCAGATCAATGATGATTACCCCGTAAAGTTTGTCATCGACTCCGATAAATTTTGCCGCATCTTCGTTAACGATACGCACCCTGGGGCTGAGCATGGCGCCTTGATTGATGGAAAGCAATACCGGATGGGTTTTGGCCAGGTTTGTCATGGCCGGATCCAGATCCACCAGGGTAACCGTCCGGACCTGATCATGCCTGAACACTTCCCGCAAAGCCAGTCCGTCGCCGCCCCCGACAATCAGGACGTTTGTCGCATCATGGGACAGTTTCATTGCCGGATGGACCAGCGGTTCATGATATTTTTCTTCATCAAAGGTGGAAAACTGTTCCTGCCCATTGATATAAAGCCAGTAATACTTTTTCCATTGGGTCAACACGATTTTTTGGTAGAGGCTCTGCCCCGAATAAATAATTTTATCTTTATATTTGACCTGTTCCCCGTAACGGATGACAGGCTTGGCAAACATCCCCAAACAGATAAGCATCACCAGCGTGATTGAAAAAAAACTAAACAGAACCGCTTTTTTTTTCAACAGATGGGCACATTTGAACAACATCAAAGAGGCAACCAGAAAATTAACGGTTCCCAATACGATCGGGGTATAGGTAAGGCCCAGATAAGGAAGCGCAACAAAGGCAAAAACCAGGCCCCCTACGAGAGATCCGAAATAATCTTTTTCCATAACCCCGGAGATATTGATCCGAAGTTCCTCACAGGACTCATTCAGGCGGGCCACCAGGGGAATTTCAAGGCCGATGAGGCTTCCGACCATAAAGGACAGAACGTAAATCAGCAGACCGATATAGTTGGTATAGGCTGCCATGCCATAAGCAAGCTCGGCACTCATGGCACATAAAATCGACAGAAAAAATTCTGCGGTAATGAACCACTCAAGGAGATTGGTCTGAAACCATCGGCTGATCCGGCTGCCGATGCCCATGGCAAAAAGCATCAGGGACATGACAACCGTCCATTGAAACACGGCGTTGCCGAGCAGGTAGGTTGCCAGAGTCGAAAGAACAAACTCGGCTACAATGCCTGCACAACCGGTCGCAAACAGACATATTTTAAGAATGGTACTGAAATCTGAGGTCTTATACACACCAGTAGATAATAAAGGATGCTGCAATGTAGGAAATCGCCTCTATATACGCTGCTCCCACATTCGGCTTTTCCTGCCTGGCAATTTCATCCGAAAGGCTCACCGTGGGAATCAGGATTTTATCTGTCAGAAATCGAATGACGGGCAATAAAACAAGGCCTGAAAGGGATACCAGAATAAAGCCGGATAAATCCGCGGACCAGGATTCAAAATCTCCCTCTGCCGCAAGCCCTACAATGACACCCATCGCAATCAGCGCCCCGGCAAAACTCACACCGGCCGCCACGTTGTCTTTTTCGATCTGTTCGTGAAGATCATAGGGAATCATCCGGTTATAGACGAGTCCCGCTGCTATCAGCATGACCTGGCCGATCGCCCAGAAGGCAATCGACGTCCATATATTACCGCCTTCCCCGGATACCGATCCATAAATGACCAGACCGGACGCGACGCTGACCCCGAAGGAAACCACGCCGGTTCCGGGGTTCTGATCCCGGATCAGTTCATCGTTCATCTTGAACCGGTATAAAATGAATTTGTCACAGAGAAACCAGGAAACATTCAGGAGGAGGATACTCATCAGTCCGTAAACACACAAATCGATCAGCTCATCCACGATTGTCTGATCAGGCCCCACTAAAATACCGCCAACGGCGATCACCAGCCCGAGATAATACCCTCCCACGCTGAGGGCAACAGCCGGATTATCTTTTTGCACCAGTTCTTCTGTCAGGTCATAGTCCCAATGTATCCACCCGTACACAATTTTACCGATAAAAAAAATCAGATAGAATATCCCGATCAGTACGATGGCTGTGATAAATTGATCCAGATTCATATGCTATTTCCCCAGGCCGCCGGCCCGGGAACGATAACTTGTCCGGGTCCGACCGATTCGTTTGGAAACTTTATTTGAAAAAGACGACTGTTTTGACTGCTGAATGGCCATCCGCCGCTTAAAAAAATCCGGTTTTGCGCTTTTTGCAACCGTTCCGGATGTACCGTACTCGTTATTCCGGCCAAAATATGGCGCTCCGCGGGATTTGGATCGCTGATAGTCATCATAGTCCCTCTGATACACCGGCCGATACCAACCGCCTAACAAACTTTTAAACAAAGCGTACTTTCCGTAAAATTCCCAGAATGAATTGCCCCTGCTGTCCTGAGCCCATTGCCCGTATCGGGCATCCCCCACAAAGGAATATCCCGGCGGGGCAACAGATGCGCTTTCCTTACCATCTGTTTTGGATACGAGACTCATTCCGAGAAATTTTTCATATTGCCGGTAATAATTCTCGGGGACTTCAAGCCATTCGGTTGTCGACACGTTATCTTCCCGGACAATTCGATACCGGTGATAATACTTTTTTATAAAATTCCCTTCCTCTTTCATATCCTCCAGAAGCACAGACCAGACCGGTGCATCCCGAAGCGAGGACGTTATCCGGTCAAGCGGCACTTCCCGGGAACCTGTACCGCAGCCATAACACATCACAAGGGCAACGGCCGAAATAACCAGACTGTATAGCAGCGGCTTACGTGCTGAGGATCGAATCATTAATTGATTCCTCTGTTTTTTAGTAAAAATTAAATTCATTTTACCGTATCCTTTAACAAAGAAGCCTGTACCGGTCAACCCCGTACTAAACCACATTCAAAAATATCACCAGATATTTTTTTTATTTCGGGCTTGATCATAACTGCGGCCATATTTTACCGTTCGCAGGCTCTGAGTTCCGCCCGTTGCCGGCGTACGACATGGCACGATCCGGGGAAAAGATGTCGGGGCCATGAAGCGTTAAGAAGCGCAAACGGTTTGAGGCGTGCCGAGTTTTTGCGCTTTAGCTTCATGGGCCCGGCATCCCCGGATCGTGCTGGAGAAGCCGGCAATGGGCGGGACGGACCTCGTGACATTATGACCGCAGTTATTGATCAAACCCTTTATTTCAAACAAATCCGTTGCCTCGTTCAGTTCTTTTACAGTCGGTCTCAACGCAATGGCGGAGGCCCGCTTCCATTCATATCCGCCGCAGGCCGGTCATCTTTCCCTTGACATTAAAGCATCAAGCATCTATATGGGCATTTTGTTCCGGATCAGGCGCCATGCCTCATGAAATATATTTTTTCAACCAAACCACATAATCTTTCGTAACGGACTATCATGAGCACATCACACATCTCCAAAATATCATCCGAACTGAATTTATCTGAATCTCAGGTAGCAGCCGTTGCACAACTCCTGGATCAGGATGCAACCGTTCCTTTTATCGCACGATACCGGAAAGAAGCCACCGGCAGTCTGGATGAAGTGGCCATTACCGCAATCCGGGACCGCATCAAGCAGCTTTTTGAACTGGAGGCCCGAAAAGAGGCCGTATTAAAATCTCTTCAGCAGCACGGCCACCTGACCGATGAACTCAATGAAAAGGTAAGCGGCGCCCTGACGATTTCAGAGCTGGAAGATATTTACCTGCCCTATAAACCCAAGCGAAGGACAAGGGCCACCATCGCCAGGGAAAAGGGGCTTGAACCACTTGCACTGCTTATTATTAAACAGACCGGGATAGATCCTGCCGAACAGGCATCTGCCTTTATCGATCCGGAAAAAGGGGTCGGCTCGGTTGATGATGCACTTTCAGGCGCACGGGATATCATATCCGAAATCATCAATGAACATTCCGAAGCCCGCGCAAAACTACGGCTCCTGTTTGCAACAAAAGGCACGTTTCACAGCCGGGTCATAGACGGAATGGAAACCAGCGGGACAAAATACAAAGATTATTTTGACTGGCAGGAACCGGTAACTACGGCTCCCTCCCACCGTATACTGGCGATGCGAAGAGGAGAAAATGAGGATATCCTCAATCTCGGCATTGCTCCGCCGGAAGAAGTTGCCGTCAGCTTACTCGATGACCTGTTTGTCACGGGAGACGGGAAAGACGCAAGCCAGGTAAGACTCGCCGTCAGAGACAGTTATAAGAGGCTTCTTTCCAGATCCATGGAAACCGAAATCAGAGTCGCCACAAAAGAAAGAGCAGATGCAGAAGCCATTGACATATTTGCCGAAAATCTCCGTCAGCTCCTGTTGTCGCCTCCATTGGGACCCAGACGGGTTATGGGAATCGATCCCGGTTTCCGAACAGGTTGCAAAGCCGTGTGCCTTGACCCGCAGGGAAAACTCCTTCACTATGACACGTTTTATCTTCATATGTCGGAAAAACAAAGCCGGGAGGCGGCTGAAAAAATCAAGAAACTGTGCAGCACATATCAGATTGAGGCGATTGCCGTTGGCAACGGAACCGCCGGCAGGGAAACCGAGGCATTCATCAAATCCCTTCCGTTTATTGAAGATATTCAGATTGTGATGGTCAATGAAAGCGGCGCTTCAATATATTCGGCATCCGAGACCGCCCGGGAGGAATTCCCGGACCTTGATCTGACGATCCGGGGAGCCGTCTCGATTGGAAGACGGCTGATGGACCCGCTGTCCGAACTGGTCAAAATCGATGCCAAATCCATTGGCGTGGGTCAGTACCAGCACGATGTCGACCAGAGCGCATTAAAGCAGGCACTCGATGACGTGGTCATCAGCTGTGTCAATGGGGTCGGGGTCGACGTCAACAGGGCCAGCGTTCAGCTGCTGACCTATGTATCCGGTCTGGGTACGCAGCTTGCCAGAAATATCGTAACCTACCGAAATGAAAACGGTCCGTTTCTAAACCGGGAACAATTAAAAAAGGTCCCCAGGCTGGGCCCGAAGGCTTTTGAACAATGTGCCGGTTTTTTAAGAATACTCGATGGTGAAAATCCTCTGGATGGCAGCGCCGTCCATCCGGAAAGTTACCCCGTGGTATACACCATGGCAACGGATCTTGCCTGTACGGTAAAGCAACTCATTCAAACCCCATCGCTGAGAAACCGCCTTGATATCAGCCGGTATGTCACCGAGGCCATCGGCATCCCGACGCTCAGGGATATACTCGCAGAGCTGGCAAAACCCGGCCGCGACCCCAGAGACACGTTTGAGTCCGTTGCATTTAAAAGCGAAATCAACGAAATCAAAGATCTGACCCCGGACATGCAGCTTCCCGGGATCATAACCAATGTTACCGCTTTCGGTGCCTTCGTGGATATCGGCGTTCACCAGGATGGTCTGGTCCATATCAGCCAGCTCTCAGACAGATTTGTCAAAAATCCTGCCGATATTGTCAAAGTGAATCAAAAAGTCACTGTCACCGTATTGGAGGTCGATCTGGAAAGAAACCGGATTTCGCTTTCCATGAAAACCACCCCGGAGCAAAAAAAACCGGCGAAGGCCAAGCCCGTGTCCTCTCCCCCAAAAAAGAAATCCGATAAGCACGGAAGCGGGAGCGAAAAAAATGGAGGCCATTCCCCGTTTAACAATCCGTTTGCCGACATATTCAAAAAGAATTAGTGACTGAATGAAACCCCTTATTTTTCCGGAGCCCGGCAGGCGAAAATTTTACCGCACAACTTTGATGAACTCGTAAAAACTGCCCACGCCCGTCATTCCCGCGCGGAGGGAATCCAGAGCATATTGAAATAACTGGACTTCTCTTTTTAGTAAAACGACAAATAAGGGCTGAATATGACTTTTTACATAGCCATCAACTTTCAGTATTTTGAGAATTAAGATTTTCGCCTGACGCACATGAAAAAAAGGGCTGCTTTTGTTCAGGGACTTTCTTCATTCATTCGATGACAAATGCCCCCGTCTTTAATACCGGTATTCAATCATTGCCACCCTGAGCTTACTGTTTTCAACTTGACACAAAAACGCACTTGCTATTATGATAATTGATAACAGCATTATCAGCGCATCGGATTTATACGCTTACACTGTATGAACAATCACCTTTCCTTTCTTTTAAACAGTATCTCTCACCATACGAATGTTAACACAGCGCCCAGTCAATAATTGAGAAAGCCGCAAAGATTCGGATACATCATATTGCATTTCGTCATTGCCGATATCTGGATTAAAAAAATGGATTTTTAGACGTAAGATCATTCTGAAAACCGATAAACGCCATTAACAGACCGCCCTCAACGAAGGGCCTTCAGGGTTATCGACCCGGGCTTTCGGTCCTGTAGCCGGCAAAAGCCGGACAAATGATTCCTGACCGGCGATTTTTCCGGATAAACCGCGAAATATTCAATCACGCAAATCCATACTGGCAAACGACCGGCAGCAAACAAGATAGACTTATGACTTCACGGCTGAATAACCCTTTAGAAAGCAACCCATACCCGAAAGGAGATAAACGATGAAAACAAAAATCAATTATGTACTCATTTTCGGTCTGTCATGCATGATGATGACTGCCTTAGGATGCGGCACCACACAGAGCGCAAGGCTCAGCCAGCTTGAAGGCCAGATCTCACAGAAGGACCAGGAACTCAAAGCCATTAAAAGCACCGCCAGCGAACTGAAAGCAGCTGTCAGACAGAATGAATCCGAACTGGTCAGATCAGAGAAAGCCAATGCAGAACTCAGAGCTGAAAAGCAGACCTTTGAAAAGGAACTTCAACGAGTACAACTCGAGCAGAAACAATTTGAAATGGCTCAAAAAAGCAAAATGGCTGAAGCATGCAGTTTATTCCCGACAGAAGCAAAAGCAGGTGAATGCTATGCAAAAGTATTTATTCCGGCTAAATACAAAACGGTAATGGAAAAAGTTCTCAAAAACGAAAGCTCGGAGAAAATAGAAATCATTCCGGCCAAGTATGAATGGGTCGAAGAAAAAGTGCTCGTAAAGGAAGCCTCAAAAAAACTCATGGAAATTCCGGCCAGATATCAAATTGTCGAAGAAAAAATACTGGCTAAGGAAGCGCATCAGGTATGGAAAAAGGGCAGCGGTCCCATAGAGAAGGTTGATAACGCAACTGGCGAAATCATGTGCCTGGTTGAGATACCGGCGTCATACAAAACCGTTCAAAAACACGTGCTCAAGGAACCGGCAAGGGTGGAAGAAATTGAAATTCCCGCCCAGTACAAAACCGTCAAGGTCTTGAAGGAAATCAACCCGGCAGACGTAAAGCGCATTCCCATACCTGAAGAATATCAGACAGTTTCCAAAACCGTTAAAGTTGACGATGAGCATATGGAATGGAGAAGAATCCTGTGCAAAACCAATGTGACCCCTCAGCTGGTTTCCAAACTGCAAAAAGCACTGCTCTCTGCCGGCCATAATCCAGGGCCCATTGATGGCGTCATCGGACCCAGGACCAATGCTGCCATAAAATCCTATCAACAGACAAAGCAACTGGCTACCGGTGCGTTAACGTATGAAACCATTGAAAGTCTGAACATCAGATAATTCAGCTTCCGACCTGCTCAGACATGCCCTCCGTCAGATACAGAATTAACCTGTTTGTACAAAGCCTGGATTCACCCGCGTTTGTCTCTGCCTCTCGATTACCCCGCATGGCGGCCCTCCCATGCGGGGTAATTTCCATTTTTCCAATCCGCACGCCATCATCGGCAAACCGTTTCTCCGGTACATGCGTCTTTGGGAATCTTCAGCCCCGCCGGCACAAATCAGATTTAAAACAGCGGAATAGAGGTCAATCCGGCTTCTGCACCATCCGTTGACGAAGACGTTCTGCTATCAATTAAACCTTCCATTTTGATTCCGTATATATTAAAATACGCCGTTTTAATTATGCCGGAGACAGCTTTTTAAGATGGCAGTCCTTAAAATCCGTCGCCGGTCAGTTCGATACATGGAGGGAGATATTTAATGAACACCACGCTTACGTCGCGCCTGCGCCTCACGGGTCTTCTGATCCTGCTGACATTGATCGCTGCATTTCCATCTGTTCTTCCTGCAGAAACACCGCCATCAAGCATCCTGTCATCACAGCCATTAGCGCATGACAGAGCGTTGCCGTCTGCAACCTCTTATCTAAAAAACATCCGGGAGGGGCGCCAGATTGAGGCATCCAATTCCCCTGCCCGCGCATCTGTTTCACCCGATCTGTTTATCGGGGCATCACTGGGAACCGCATGGCCGATTGAGTCCGGCTATGTCGTCACGAACAACCACGTGATCGCGGACTCTACGAATGTGCTTCTGGTCGACTCGTTTGGACAAAAATTCCGTGCCTGGACCGTGGCGCGGGATGAAGTCAATGACATCGCACTGCTTGAAGTCTACGACCGGGGAAAGCTCCCACCGGCGCTTCCATTATCTGACCTGCAGGCCGGACTGGGAGCCAGCGTGTTTACCATCGGGTTTCCCCGCATCGATATCATGGGGAAAACCCCCAAGCTGTCAATCGGTATTATCAGCTCTGCAAACGGTCTCCGCGATGATCCCATGACATATCAGACGACCGTGCCCATCCAGCCCGGAAACAGCGGAGGGCCGATGTTAAATATGAGAGGGG